>NZ_JBHIRB010000013.1:0-25071 GCF_042196845.1 Bartonella sp. AA9NXGY | reverse complement strand
AAACTTGCACGTGGAATACCAACATCTTTGAGAAGAGTCTTACCGAGTCCTTCATAGTCAATAAGATAGCGCATCGCCAAACGCACTTTTTCATTGGCAAAAATAGGGTTTGTCGCATTAAATCCCCATATGATCATGGAGGGCGCCAACACTTTTTCAACTTTAATATCCGTTGTTGCTTGGAGATCTGCCAAATCCTCTGGCATCAGATTACGTGCAACATCGATATCATGTTTTTCCAATAATAAACGTTGCGTTCCAGGCTCCGCGACATGGCGAATTAAAATCTTCTTCAATTTAGGCGCCTCCCCCCAATAATTGGAGCTTGCACGCAACAAAATTCCTTCTCCAGGGCGCCAACTCTCTAGCTGATAAGGACCAACACAAGCAGAATGACTGGCCAAATATCGGTTTCCCATATCGCCATCTTGTTCGTTTTTCATGAGTGTCTCACGATCAAGCAAGGCAGTAGTGCGATTAGTGGAAATATTGCTAAGAATGAGCTCTGCTGGATAAGGTTTATCAAATTTCATCACCACCGTTTTGTCATCCGGTGCTTGAAAAGCCTCATCAACGTTTTGTTCTGTAATCCCATATTCATTAAATGTTGCTGCATTAGACAATTTCAATTTGACAACCCGCTTCATACCCCAAACAAGATCATTGGCATTTGCAGGACGACCATCATAAAACTTTAAACCATCACGCAAGTGAAAAGTAATCACCGTACTCTGATCATCACTTGAAACATCCCAACTCTTCGCTAACGAGGGAACCATTTTAGCCGCATCATCTGTAGCAGAAACGACTAAATTATCACAAATATTGTTAACCACTTCAATTCCATAACGGTCATTGAGTTGTGCAGGGTCAAATGTATTTATTGGATCGAGATTCCAAGCCATCACAAGCGTATCGGCGGGTGTTTTTGCTGAAACTTGTTGCACAAACATCCCCATTGCAAGAACAGCAGAAACAAAAGAACTGCCCTTTTTCAATATTTTTCTTTTCACGTTCATAGAATTTTCCTTTTAACGTTTATTGTATAAATTCTCCATGCAGCAAAACGTGCTTAATTTAAGTTTAGACGAACGATAGGCTCCTAAAGACCAAACTTTAAAATCTTCAAGAACAAGCACCTCTTGCCAATGACTCCTCTTGTCTACACTTATAAGCCAAACTAAAACATACAAAGGAAAACACTCTGATATACAATGAACGCTCACCAACAACAGAGCTTAACCACGATACCATAACGCCTACTATTGAAGACTATAAAACCTGTATTTTTTCTATCTTGTTAAGCAAGCTTGTCTCGTATTTCTTCCGGCGTTTTCTATACCATCAAAGCACTACCCCTTTTAGCTCAAGTACCTTAATAACAACGAGCCTTCATAACAATTTGACGATTTGATAAAACAGAAAAATTCGTTAGTTTGCCAAATGCAACGACTTTTATTCCTTCTTCAAAAGAAAATTTAATTTTTTCATCACTCCCCGTAAAATAACACCCTCCAAATGACATCTCATCATCTTTCAAAGCAAAAGAAAATATAAACACCATAAAAAACTGATATCCCTTGTGTACCCCCATAACAAAACTTTCCTTCAACATCGCAAAACCTTTGCACCTTTAGCACCACTAAATTCCGCGATATTTGTTACACTTCGTTTTTTTATGTTACTCTCAGTTTTTTAACAAATAAATTGACCACTTTCTAATTCAGAAAAATTGAAATATCGATCTTAACATCCACTTAAATACACCTCTAATGAGAATGAAAAATATCTTTAAACGAATGTCTTGAAAAGACATTCAACAATATATCACGCATTACCTATGATCTTCGACGCATTGCAAAACTTGAAAATTTATACAATACGCCGAATATATCATGACGATGCCCTTTATCTATTGAACAGCATTGAAGACACTCTTATTTTTCAATTTTACTATAAAAAATATGTGGCGCACTATTCCAAACCCACTTTTTGATATCAGGCGTCATCGCGATAACAGTATATTTCTGAAAGATAAACGCATAAGGTCCTTTTTGCATCAATTCACGTTGTAAATCAGCATAGAGTTGTGCCCGTTTTTGCGGATCTTTTTGAAACAATGCATCCTGAACCTTTTGATTCATCGTTTCATCCAAATACCCATATTGCCAACTAGGATAGGCGGTATTTTTTGCCTCAAGCCGATTATCTGGATTATAAACAAGACGTGAAGCCATTGTATGAGGATCCGCAGAATCATTATTCCATCCGACAAAAATCGTATCAAAAGCCCGTGCATAAAGTTTAGAAAACAACTGTGTACCGGCCATCCGTTCAATTTTAAGACGCACCCCTGCCTTTGCGGCACTATCTTGGAGTGACTGAGCAACTAACACCCTATAAGGAGCATTTGATACGAGAAAATTTGCCTCAAATCCATTCGGATAACCAGCTTCTGCTAAAAGCTGCTTGGCTTTTGCAATATCAAGTTTAAAGGGTTGCCCTTCTTTTTCATCTAAAGCCCCAAAGTTGCCAAGAGGAATAAAACTGGCCCGTGGAACACCAACACCTTTGAGAAGCTTCTTGCCAAGACCTTCATAATCTATGAGATAACGCATCGCCAAACGCACTTTTTCCTTAGCAAAAATAGGATTTGTCATGTTAAATCCCCAGTACATCATAGATGGTTCTAACACTTCTTCGATTTTAACATCTGTTGTTTTTTGCAGATCTGCAAGATCTTCAGGTGTCAAATCACGAGCAACATCAATATCGTGCTTTTGCAACAACAAACGTTGTGTTCCGGGCTCTGCAACATGGCGAATTAAAATCTGCTTCAGTTTAGGCGCTTGTCCCCAATAGTGAGAGCTTGCACGCAACAAAAGAGCTTCTCCAGAGCGCCAACTTTTTAACTGATAAGGACCAACACAAGCAGCATGACTTTTCAAATACTGATTTCCAAAATCGCCATCTTTTTCATGCTTCATAATTGTCTGACGATCAAGCAAAGCTGTTGCCGGACTTGCAACAATATTATTAAGAATGAGCTCTGCTGGATAAGGCTTATCAAATTTCATCACCACTGTTTTCTTATCTGGGGCTTGCAAAGCATCATCAACATTTTGCTCTGTAATTCCATATTCATTAAAAATTGCCGCATTACCCATCTTCAATTTGACAATCCGCTTCATACTCCAAAGAAGATCATTAGCATTGGCTGATCGACCATCATTAAACTTCAAACCATCACGTAAATGAAAAGTAATCACCGTACTGTGATCATCACCTGAAACATCCCAATGTGTTGCTAAAGCGGGAACCATTTTAGCAGGATCATCTGTCGCAGTACTGACCAAATTATCACAAACATTGCGAACAATTTCACTTCCATAAACATCATTAAGTTGTGCGGGATCAAATGTACTAATTGCATCAAGATTCCAAGCCATCACAAGGGTATCAGCGGGTGTTTTTGCTGAAACTTGTTGTGCAACCATCGCCAAAGCTATAAAAGCAGAAACAAGAGAGCTGCTATTTTGTAATATTTTTTTCTTCAAGTTCATAGACTTTTCCTTTTAAAGTTTACTATATAAATTTCCCACACAACAAGCATATGCTTAATAATAAGGTTAGATGATCCATAAGCGCCTCAAACAAAGTATTATTAAAACCTTCAAACAACACCACTTACCAACCACAGACTTCTACCCATGGCTATAAGCCAAGACAAACCAAAACATGCAACAACAAACACTCTGACATACAATGAATGCTCCCCCCCATAACAGAGCCTATTCATGATGTCATAACGCCTACGATTGAAGACTATAAAACCACTATTTTCTCTCTTTTGTCGGGTAAGCTTGTCTCTTCTTTCCTCTCGCCTTTTTATGCCATCAAAAGACTCTTCTTTGTTAGCTTAAGCGCCTTAATAACAAAGAGCTCTACTAACAATTTGACATTTTAACAAAACAGGAAAATTCACCCATCAACCGACATGACCTCCTCCCCCTACAAGAGGAATTTTGAATTTTTCCATAATCCTCTGCCAAATAACAGCTTTTAAATTATATTTTATTTCTAAATAAAAGGAGCATAGGCTCCCCCTGATATTCCTTTACGCACCCACACATAACAAAACTTTTTTCCACATCGTATTTTTAATATCTTTGCTCCTTTAACAACACTCAATTCATTGCTTACATTTTTTCAGAAAAAAAGATCTTTTCAATGCACTAAGGTTGAAATATCTAAATATAATACCTATATAAGCATACCCTTATTAGAATAGATAGTCTTTTTTTAAGTAAACTGTCTTGAAATATTATTTCTATACACGACAATAATAAGTTCGTTACAAAATCTTCAATATACTAGAACTCTCACTCTGATAAGAAATGCTG
Source organism: Bartonella sp. AA9NXGY (assembly GCF_042196845.1). Lineage (NCBI taxonomy): Bacteria > Pseudomonadati > Pseudomonadota > Alphaproteobacteria > Hyphomicrobiales > Bartonellaceae > Bartonella > Bartonella sp. AA9NXGY. Next base: position 20,668 of record NZ_JBHIRB010000013.1, on the reverse strand, counting down.
AAACGTTATAAAATTTCTCTACAAATTCTCGAGACGAAAGGATATCCCTTCATTTAATAAAAGAAGCGCCATGAAAATATCGCAAAAAATGCAATAAAACATGTGTATATTTCAAAAACCAGCACCGTTAACCAGACTAAGGTGATAAACTCAAAAAGTAAGAAAAAATAAAAAAATGTTTTTCCTTTATGATAATAACATCGCTGTACCATGATAATACAATAAAAAACACGATCTTTGAAAGTATATTAAAATGAAGCGAAAAAAAAAATTATTAGATTCTTTTCATGCGTTTCTTGGAGGAAAATCACGCCGCGTTAGTCTAAAATTGCTTATCCTTTCATTCTTCATTGGTATCGTAATGAATTTTTTGGGATGGACACCTCAAAACCTCATACAAAAAATAGTCGATTTTTTTCAATCACTATGGGAAGCAGGATTTATAACGCTTACAAATTTCTTCCATATAACTATGACAGGAGCTATTGTTGTTGTGCCTATTTTTCTTATCTTACGAATTTTTCATAAAAAATAAAAGCCTTAACATTTTCCTTGCGTTAATCTTTTCGAAAAATCAAACGACACAAAAATCCTGTAGTAATAGCAATAATCACTGCAACAATACCGTATAAAAAACGATACTTGTGCGCTGCATAAAAAATTGTATAGGTGATATGTGCTTTAACAATTTCAAGAGTCGTTGTTGCACTATCAATAAACTGTCCATCACGAAAAAGATAAGCACGAACTTTATAATGTCCAACTGGGATATTTGCTGGCAAACGAAAATGCGCTGTGAAAAGTGTGTCAGAACCAAAACGAACCCCACCCACTTCCTCATAATAAAGGCTTTTAGCTTTTTGCAATTTTATAAGTTCATCGCGAAAGATTTGTATTTTTTTCTGATCTTGTTCATCCGTCTGCAATGGCAAATAGAGTAATCCTAACCCTAAGCGTTTATAATCTTCAATGCTCGTAATATCGTCAATTTCACGTGTTGTGACCATAGAGTAAAAAAGAGGAACCTTTTTAAAAATAAGAGAATCTGTATTGACCCATACACCGGCATTGCGTTTTTTTTCTCGCATCACCATTGTCCGATCTTGTCCCTCCAAGCTTACAACAATATCATAACGGTTCTGTCGAGAATATAAAGGATCAATATTTTCTAAAACACCAGCAATATAAAGATCACGACCAGCAAAATTTGCATCCACAGTAATCGTATTCGTTGTTACAATAATTTGGACAGTTTCGTGGTCAACTTGATCAATGAATGTAGCTGGCGTCCCAACATGTGACCATGTAGAAAAAGAAATAAAACAAAAGCAACCTGTAATGATGTATAAAGAAAATAATCTACCCATTTTTATCTCATAAGAATATCCAGAGAGAAAAGATTATCAGGGCGTATAAATAATTGAAAAGCAAGACGCATACACACAATCAACACTAAAAATGCAAGTGCCATACGCAATTGTTCAGCCTTTAACTTCCGTCCAACCCGTGTTCCATATTGCGCACCAATACTTCCTCCAAGCATTAACAAAAAAGCCAAGACAATATCAACGGACTGATTAGTCATACTTTGCAAAACTGTCGTGAAAGAAGACACAAATGTAATCTGAAAAAGTGAAGTCCCAATCACCACACTGGTTGGAACACGCAGAAGATAAATCAATGCTGGTATCATAAAGAACCCCCCACCAATTCCCATAATAGAAGACAACAACCCCACAATGAGACCAATCCCTAAAACTGGAATAATGCTAACATATATCATAGATGTCCGAAAACGCATTTTTAAGGGTAAGCGATGAATCCAATTATGTCGACCAGCAAGACGAATATTGGCTTTTCCTTCCTTACGCTTGCGCATCATATCATACCAACTTTCAACGATCATCAAGCTTCCTACACTTCCAAGAAGAATCACATAAAGAAGCGAAATCATTAAGTCTAATTGACCTAACTTTTTCAAAACAGAGAAAACCTGAATCCCGATTAAAGAACCAATCCCTCCTCCAATCGCCAAAAGAATACCAAGTTTAATATCGAGCGTACGTCTTCTAAAATGTGTAATTGCTCCTGTTACAGATGAAGCAATCATCTGGTTAGCACCTGTTCCAACAGCAATAGCAGGAGGAATATTATAAAAAATCAATAACGGCGTGATGAGAAACCCACCACCGATTCCAAAAAGTCCTGAAAAAAAACCAGCAACGACTCCCATACCAATCAAGATCAGCATATTGAGTGACATTTCAGCAATTGGTAAATAAATACTCACTTACAGAACCTTCAAGATAATTTGAGTTTTTTTTTACAATTAGAGAATCCTTCTCCAATTATCCTCTTTTCCAATAATCTCTGTTGCGTGTTTAAAAAGATAATTTTAGTTGCTATAGCTTCCGCACAAACATGAATGCGCAATACATTTCACATCTATTAACATCAACATCATAAAAATTAAAAAAAACGAGCTCCTTTTAAAAAGCTATAAAAACATAACGTTATCGCTACCACAAATGCAACGGTTAAAAAACAAAGAACACCTTTTTTTACCAAATAAGATAAAAACGAGACATGTTCCCGAGACTGCGTCCTTAAAGAAGAAAAATCATTCTCAATACAATGATTAGATGCCTGAGCACCCATCATACCTTTTTCTTCTATCACAGCATGCTTCACTACTCCCTCAACCTTTTTAAAAGAAGATTTCAGAGCATCATTGGGCAAAGGGCTTCTATTTTCTTGCTGCAACGTATTTTCAACATTTGTTTGGAGTGAAATTATGCTGTTTTCTTTCGAAAAATTTCGCACCTTTTGAAGTAATAAGCGTTCTTGATTTCCCTCACATTCCATGTGAGCAAGTTTTTGTACAACAGAATCAGGTGATTTTGAACGAGACACCTGTCGTGTTACCGCTGCTTCTTCTAAGCTTTTTTTTTCACTCTGCAAACTTTGAACAATTGTTTTAATCTGCTCTAAAGACTGGAAAAGCTTTTTTTCTCTTTGACGACGTATATAATGTTCAGCCAAAATGGCCCGACTAATATCATCTAAGTAAGATTTAAAATGCTCTTCTACAGAACTCTGCTGCATTAAAGAACGAGGCGAATGCTTCATTTGCATTTGCGCATAAACGGTGCGTAATTTTTGAGCAATATCCGACATCGTTACTTCTACAGAAGTATCCCTTCTGTCTTTCTGTTCAACAAAAGAAAAGACTTTATCGTTCCTAACCTGTTTGGTCGCTTGGTCGATCGTATGACCCTTCGTATTCACAAACGCCTACCCCTCATTAACCTTTTTGAAAAGAATCGCAACAAATGATGAGAAAATGTGCTCTATTTTAGTAAATAGAGCTTTAAGAACTTCCAAAAACTTTTTTGTTAGAAATATTTTCCCCAATCTTTATCTAAAATATTTGAAAGAAAGATCTTTAATTTTTCTGTCTTCAAGATTTGAAGAGCAAAATCATTCCCCCATTTTTATCTTTTTCACTTAATTTTTCATTGCATAAAGGACCTATTGCACCATCATAAACAAAGCATAAGAAACTAAAAAAGAATATTCTCACAAGACAGTTTGATTTTTTTACTTTTTATTCAAGCAAATAAGGCAATTATGGCAATGCAAAAATATGAAGATTGAAAATGACGACGAGAAAGTACAAGTAAACATAAAAAAGCTTATACGAAAGAGAACACAAGTTATAAATTGAGACTTCATTCTAAACAATTTGGTTTCTTATGAGTATTGCTATAAACTTGTAACATACAAACAAAGAGGATCATTATGAAGATAATTGTCGCTGTCAAACGTGTTGTTGATTATAACATCAAGATACGCGTCAAACCGGATAGTACAGGCGTTGATCTGTCTCACGTAAAAATGTCTATGAATCCTTTTGATGAGATAGCCGTGGAGGAGGCCATTCGCCAAAAAGAATCCGGTAAAATTTCAGAAGTTCTTCTTGTTTCAATTGGCCCAGAAGCAGCTCAAGAAACTCTACGAACAGGACTTGCAATGGGAGCTGATCGCGCACTTCTTGTCACAACGGATCAAACACTTGAACCCTTAGCAATTGCTAAGATTCTCAAAACCATTGTTGATGAAGAAAAACCCGACATGGTCTTTTTAGGAAAACAAGCAATTGATGACGATAGCAACCAAACAGGACAAATGCTCGCTGCTCTTCTTGGGTGGGGACAAGCAACTTTTGCCTCACATCTTAACATAGAAAATGGGCATGCTACAGTTACTCGTGAAGTTGATAATGGAACACAAACCCTTTGTCTTCCCCTTCCCATGGTTATGACCGCCGATCTACGGCTCAATGAACCGCGTTACACCTCTCTCCCCAATATCATGAAAGCAAAAAAGAAAATCATTGAACAAAAATCTCTTACTGATCTTGGCGTCGATACGAAAGCACGCTTAACAATTTTAAGCGTTGAAGAGCCAAAAACCCGTCAATCCGGTATAAAAGTGGCAAATGTAGTAGAACTTGTCAGAGCCTTAAAACAGAAGAACTGCATTTAATATTCTCACCACTAGAGTAAAAGCAACACTCACATAAAAGGGCAAAAACTTATGGCAATTCTTTTATTGGCCGATCATAATACAGAAGAAACAGCAAAAGTACTCACCGCTGCACGCGTACTCAGTAACGATATCGATATTCTGGTTTGCGGAGAAAAAGTTCAAACGATAGCGGAAAATAGTGCTAAACTTAATGGTGTGCGGCAAGTTCTTATTGCAAAAGCAGACTATTTAGCCCATCAACTTGCCGAGCCTATGGCAGATACAATTCTCACGTTAGCAAATGATTATAATGTGATCATGGCAGCATCCAGCAGTACTGGGAAAAATGTGATGCCGCGCGTAGCAGCTCTTCTTGATCTTATGCAAATTTCAGATATTACCGCCATTCTTTCACCCAATACCTTCAAACGACCAATTTATGCAGGTAATGCATTTGAAACTGTACGCACCAATGATTATAAAAAGATTATAACAGTTCGCACCGCTTCTTTCACCCCAACGCCTTCCCAAAATAATTCTGCTCCCATTAAAACAATAACACCAGCTCCCAATCCAAATCTTTCTTCTTTCGTAAAAGCAGAGACAAACAAAAGTGATCGTCCTGAGCTCACCTCAGCACGTGTTATTATATCAGGCGGGCGTGGTCTTGGTTCTCAAGAGAAATTTATGGCCCTGCTTCTTCCTCTTGCAAACAAATTAAATGCTGCTTTAGGTGCCAGCCGCGCAGCAGTGGATGCAGGCTATGCTCCCAATGATTGGCAAATTGGACAAACAGGAAAAGTCGTTGCCCCTGAACTCTATATCGCCGTTGGCATTTCCGGTGCAATCCAGCATGTAGCCGGTATAATGGATGCACAAATTATTGTTGCCATTAATAAAGATGAAGAAGCTCCCATCATGCAAATTGCCGATTACACCCTTGTAGGTGATCTCCACCAAATTATTCCAGAATTGGAGAAAGCTTTATAAGCCATGAAAGCACCTCTGCATGACCAACGTGAAAGTATGGAGTTTGACATAGTCATTGTCGGAGCAGGACCTGCAGGGCTTTCTGCCGCAATTCGTTTTAAACAAATTAATCCTGAGCTTTCTGTCACAATTGTTGAAAAAGGAACCGAAGTTGGTGCACATATTCTCTCTGGCGCAGTTGTTGACCCCATTGGTATCGACACACTCTTACCAGAATGGCGAAATGATAACGACCATCCCTTCACAACCCCTGTTACACAAGACCAATTTTTTTTTCTAAAGCCTCAAAAGTCCACAGTATTTCCCAATATTTTGCACCCTAAAATCTTATCAAATAACGGATGTTATATCGTTTCGCTTGGGAGCGTCTGCCGCTGGCTAAGCAAAAAAGCTGAAGCGTTGGGTGTTGAAATCTATCCTGGTTTTTCAGCAACAGAACCCATCATCCAAAAAGATAACGGAGCTATCATTGGTGTTCTCACCGGTGATATGGGGCTTAACAAAGATGGAACCCCTGGAAAAAATTATATGCCTGGGATGGCTTTATTGGCAAAATATACTCTGATTGCGGAAGGAGCACGCGGCTCAATTGCAAAACAACTGATACAACATTTTAATCTTAGCAAAAATCGAGAACCACAAAAATTTGGTCTTGGTCTCAAGGAGCTCTGGGAAATTGCCCCCAACAAACACCAACGCGGTTTAGTACAACATTTCACTGGTTGGCCCTTAGACAATAATACCGGTGGCGGTGGCTTTATTTATCACCAAGAAAACAATATCATTTCTGTCGGTTTTGTTGTGCACTTAGATTACAAAAATCCTTATCTTTCTCCCTTTGAAGAATTTCAACGTTTTAAAACACATCCAAAACTCTATAAAATCTTTAAAGGCGCAAAACGTCTTTCCTATGGTGCACGTGTTATCAGCGAAGGAGGTTGGCAATCTGTACCAAAACTCACCTTTCCTGGTGGAGCGCTTATTGGCTGCTCTGCTGGATTTGTCAATGTTCCTCGTATCAAAGGATCACACAATGCCATCTTATCTGGCATATTAGCTGCCGATAGAATTGCTACCGCTCTTGCACAAGGGCGTGCCCATGATGAGGTTAAAGAAATCGAAGAGCAGTGGCGAAAAGGGCTCATTGGTAAAGATCTTTATAAAGTGCGAAATGCCAAACCGCTCTGGGCAAAATATGGGACAAAATATGGAATTAAACTTGCTGGTTTTGATATGTGGTGGCAACAATTGTTCGGATTTTCCTTATTTAAAACACTCTCCCATGGAAAGGAAGATTATGCATGCCTTGAACCAGCAGAAAAATTTCAACCCATTGCTTACCCAAAACCAGATGGCGTTATAACCTTTGATCGCCTTTCAAGTGTTGCCCTTTCCAATACGCACCATGAAGAAAATCAACCTTGCCATTTAAAAATCGCCTCATTAAAAAAACAAAAAGACTCTGAGTATGCAATCTATGGAGGACCCTCTACACGCTATTGTCCCGCCGCTGTCTACGAGTGGCTAGAAGATAATGGTCATCTGGCTTATATGATCAACGCTTCAAATTGTATACATTGTAAAACGTGTGACATCAAAGACCCAAACCAAAATATCACTTGGATCTGTCCGCAAGGCAATGAGGGCCCCTTCTATCCCAATATGTAATTTCCCAATATATAATCATTGTTCATTCTCCTAAAATTGAAATATACAAAACGCAATGGATAAAAATATTTCCCTCAGATCAGAAATCCATCAATCACCTTCCTGCATACGTTCTTTCACAATGTAAAAAGAACTCTATTCTCATATAAAATACTCTCCCTACCGCATGACTTTTTTCAATAAAAAAACATAACATATTTTTATCAAAAATTTTTTATCTAAATGACAAAACAATAATGAATATATTCTTGACAATTCTGCGATAAAGAAACAGCCGCGGTTCTCGAAAATCTGAAGGAAAATAAGCCCGTTCTACTTTACCCCCTCTCCCATATGATCCAAAATGCTTTTAGCCCTCTCATAAGAAACATCTATCGTTTTAACTAGCCAAGAGCCCCCCTGAAGATGCGCTTCACATTTATTTTTTCTCCTACACTTTGCCAAGTAATGCTCACTCAAGAAAACCACGAATGAATGTAGAAAAAACATCGTGAGATAAAGAGCATGCTCGTTCAAGCCCTTTATAATGTTTCTACTGATAATGACACGAAAAAATCTTTAATCTCACATTAACCTTTTATTTTTGCATTAAAGATAATCGCCTTGCATCTAACCTTTACCAATATACTGCAATGAATGTGTACAAATACCGTAAAAATAAGCAGATGCCAAGCCATGGAGACTATCGCTATTAGCAAAACACCTGATAAAAAACAAAATAGCTTTCATGACCACTCTATGACGTGTTTTATAGAGTTGTTTTTTTATAAAGCTTGTGCTTTCGCTATTGCTTGTAAATCAACATCCAAATTGAACACAAGTGGTATATTTAAAAGAAAGATTAAGGTGAATGAAAGCTCTGCACGCCGTTCCAGATTTTGTAGCTAGAGCAAAAATATTGCATATTCTATTTGAGTAATCTCTGAAACGAAAATACAGTTTCATTTAGCAAGAATATGAAACCTGAAAGGAAAAAACCTGTTTTCCTCTTTACTATCATCTGTCCATTTGGTTTTTAAACTTTCAAAAGCATCACAATATCCTCTAAAAAGAAGAGATAACGTATTGTCCCCGCTTTTATTACTTACGTTTTTTATGGGAGCATATCCTTCAAAAAAATAAGGTATCCAAAATTAAAGCAGACTTGTGTTGTTCAGTCATGGGCTTGTTTTTAAGAGATAGCTCTCATATCAAACAATAATTTTGCGACACTATCCGAAAAAGGTATAACGCAATCCTGTGAACGAACAGTTCCATATTTATGAAATAAAAAGTACAAGCTAACAGCATTATTTTCTCTGCGATCTCCAATGAGGCGATAATCTTTGTTTTAAGGAGGTTTCAAGATGCACAAAAATGATTTTGATTAATTGACTATAAGAAGAGCTGAGATAATGTTACGATATTTAAAGCTCCTAATTAATAGGCAAAATAATAAATTTTCTATTATAAATCAAATGTTTAAGATAAAATTTAGCCTTAAACTTTTCTAAGGTACTCATTATACTGTATACTGTTAAAGCTGTAGAGAATATGAAAAAATAAAGTATTTTGCTGATAAGAGCTTATATTTGATCAAGTCAGCTGCCAGTTAACTGTATGTGTTTCAAAAGGGGCTGTTTACATTTGCTCAGAAAAACAGTTTGGATATCAATAGAATATTTGAAAAATCGGCGTTATGGAAATAATCTAAAAAGCTTAGCTTTTCAAAGAGCACAAAGAAGCATGAGATTATAACATGAGTAAAGTTGTTTTTTGGTTCTCGAAGGAAAAACTTTATAGAAAATCATGGGGCTGATAGAATATTGGTTACATTTGGAATTTGTTTTACTGGAAAAAATAACGCGGATCAAAATAGATAATAATGTTAAATTAAGACGTTAAATATGAAATTATCTTATTGTAGTGTAATCGATTATTCGAGTAAGGTAAGCCTTTGTAATGATAAAAAATGTGCTGGTAAAAAATGAGCCAAAATGGCTTATGAGTATGGATAAAAATCTTGTGGTGAGGAGAATTTAATGAAAAGAAAAGAGCATGTGTGAAAAAGCATATTTTATAGGTGCGCATGCTTATTCTGCACCCGTTATAGAATCAGGGCTTTATCTTGTGGCAACACCTATCGGAAATCTTGCAGATATTACGCTTCGTGCTTTGCAAGTGCTTGCAGGAATTGATATTTTAGCGTGTGAGGATACGCGAGTAACCCGTGTTTTGTTGGAACGTTACGGCATTCAAAAAAAACCTTTTCTCTATCATGAATATAATGCGCAAAAAGCGGGTCCGAAGCTCTTAGCGGCTTTAGCAGAAAACAAAACAGTAGCACTTGTTTCAGATGCCGGAACACCACTTATTTCTGATCCTGGATTTCGATTGGTAGAAGAGGCCCGTAAAGCTGGTCATAAAATTATTCCTATTCCTGGAGCATCCGCTCTTTTAGCCGCTCTTATACCGACAGGGCTTCCTACGGATAGCTTTTTTTTTGCAGGTTTTTTGAGTGCACGAAAGCTACAGCGCCGAAAACGGTTGGAACAATTAAAAGAGATTCCAGCAACTTTGATTTTTTATGAATCACCGCATCGTCTTGTTGAAACTTTACAGGATATGGTCACACTTTTTTCGGCTAATCGACCTGCTGCCATTTGTCGTGAATTAACAAAAAAGTTTGAAACAGTAGATGTTTCCAATTTGGGAAATTTGTTAGAAAATTACAGAAAACAAGCACATATTCGTGGGGAAATTGTTGTACTTGTTGGAGAATCATCTTCTTCTTTAAATGTGATAAGTGATCAAGAAATTGATGAAATGCTATTAGAACGCGCACGGATACATTCTGCTGCTCAAGCGGCAGCTTTTGTTGCAAAAAAAACCGGTTTAAAAAAGCAAGAACTTTTTCAGCGATTAATCTTTTTAAAAAATGCGTAAAATAATACAAAAAAAACGCAGACAAAAGTCTTTTTATCGAGGGATTCGTGCAGAAAAATTGGCAGCTTGGTGGCTACGTTGCAAAGGGTTTCACATTGCCGAAAGGCGTTTTAAAACAAAATGTGGAGAAATTGATTTAATTGCACGACGCGGAAATCTTGTGTTAATCGTTGAAGTTAAAGCACGTTCAACGTTGGCTGAAGCAATGGAAGCGGTTTCCCGAATGAATGAAAAGCGAATTGAGGCAGCTGCCGATATTTGGCTCGCACGGCAAAAAGATTATGCCCTTTTGTCTGTACGCTTTGATTTAATTGCAATTTTACCTTGGCGTTGGCCACAGCATATCCCTGCATTTTTTACATCTGATCAATAAACGGCACCCCCCGTTTTAACCATATTCAATAAAAAACATTTCGTTTTTATGTGCATATGCGTTAAAAAGTGTGTAATAATTGAGCGCTATAAGGAGCGAAATATGGATGATTATGAAAAGTTTGCAACAGGTTTGCTCATCATTTTTGGAGCGCTAATTATTGGTGGTTTAATGGCAATGCATATTGTGCTTATGAATAAACCAGGTTTTTTATTTGCATTAGCCGCAGCTGTTGTTGGTTGGTTTTCTGCTTTTGCCGTTCTCTTTGACAAGCCCAAAATCTATTTGGTTTTGATTATTCTTGCTATGTTATGTGTTGCTTCTTCAATTAGCGTTTATGTTAGTTAAAACACCTGAGATGTTGATTGAAATTCCTTTTAAAATATGAAACTGAGAAATAGATAATGAGACTTGGCTTTTTGGGAACGGGTACAATCAGTGCTTCAATGGTGAATGGCTTAATGACAAGCAACTTTGATGTTTCTTCCATTATTGTTTCGCCTCGCAATGCACAAACAGCAAAGCGCCTTTCACGTACTTATGATAAAGTTATGATTGCTGAAAATAACCAAGCGTTGCTCGATGTTAGTGATTGTGTTTTTCTTTGCTTGCCCAACCAAATTGCAGAAGACGTTTTGTGCTCTCTTCGTTTTCGTCCAGAACAGCTGGTTATTTCCGTACTTGCTATGGCAAAAGCAGCAGAAATAGAAGAGTGGATTAATCATAAAGTTTATCGTGCTGTTCCATTACCTTTTGTTGCAGAATGCAAAAATTTGACACCAATCTATCCCAATCATCCCTTTTTACGCACTTTATTTGATGCATTGGGGGGCACATTGGTGCTGGATAAGGAAGAGCAGTTTAATCTTTTTATGACAGCTGGTTCACTTATGGGAGTATATTTTAATTTTATAGAAACTGCCCATCAATGGTTTATAATACAAGGGTTAAAAAAACAACAATCAGCAGAATTCCTTACCATGATGTTTGGAAATCTTACAGATGAAATGCGTAAAACTATAGCAACGGATCGTTCTGTATCTCTCGATTTTTCACTGCTTGAAAAAGAGTTTTCAACAAAGGGTGGAACAAATGAATTTTTGTCAAATTACTTTTCTCAACAAGGAGGAAGGAATGCTTTAACAATGGCTCTTGAAGCTACTTTGCAAAAAATGAATGCTTCTAAAAAGAAATTTTAAGATTTATATCAAGAAAATTCGTATCAAAAAATGATTTTTAAAATATTTTTTACAACCTTTTACAATTTTTCTAAATTATTTTTATTTTCGGTCTTCTTCTTTTTGCCTCAAGTCCAATATTTTTTCTACCTCACGGCTCTAGCTCTTCAATTTTGTTCCCCTTCAGGTTATCCAAACGCATGAATAATTTTTTGTTTATTTAACCTATATATTCCATTCACACATTAAAACTTCCTCTTACAAAGAAGCGACTATTTTTATGTCTTTCATGATTGTGTTTTAATAAACTCTCTTAAACACCCCCCCATTCAAAAGAGTTGATTTTTTATTTGATCAACAATTTTACGATATAGTTTAGCATGCTCTTCACTAGGCTTAGCAACAAAAATAGGGATTCCCTCATCTGAAGAAAATCGTAAAGCTGCATCAAGCGGTATTTCCCCTAAGAAAGGGAGTTCTCGACGTTCCGCTTCTGCCCGTGCACCACCATAGCCAAAAATATCATAGCGTTTTCCCGTATCAGGAGCGATAAAATAACTCATATTCTCAATGAGTCCTAAAATAGGAACATTAACTTTCATGAACATTTCTATTGCTTTACGTGCATCCACTAAAGCAAGATCTTGGGGCGTAGAGACAACCAACGCACCTGTTAATTGTACCTGTTGGGCAAGCGTTAATTGTGCATCCCCTGTACCGGGCGGCATATCCACGACTAAAACGTCCATAGGGCCCCATACAACATCTCGTAACAATTGCGTTACAGCTGCCATAACCATAGGACCACGCCATACTACCGGCTTTTCTTCCTCAACCAAAAACCCCATCGACATCAATTTAAGTCCAAATTTTTCAAGAGGTTGAATCTTTTTTTCTCCAATAAGCTGTGGTTTTTGATTAACAAGTCCTGTCAAACGTGGCAACGAAGGACCATAAATATCAGCATCCATCACCCCCGTTTTGAAACCAGAATCTTGTAAAGCTAAGGCGATATTTATTGCCATCGTAGATTTTCCGACCCCTCCTTTTCCAGAAGCAACAGCAATCACATGCCGCACACCTTCTATGGGCATTTTGATCGGTAAGAGATTTGCTCTCCGACTAGGTGCTGTCTTTGTTATTTTTTCTGCTGTAAGTGTAACAACAGCAGATTTCACTCCCTCCAAAGCACATACCACCTTTTCAGCAGAACGACGCAATGATTCCCATTTTTGCACACCTCCATCAGGAACTGTAATGGAAAAGAAAACCTTACCATCAGCAATCAATATTTCTGAAAGAAGACCCAACGACACAATATCGCTTTCAAGATCTGGTCCTTTGATTGTACGTAATACGTTGCGGACAGCCTCACTTGTGATAAGATCCATGTTCTTTCCTCTCTATAAAAATACCAGCAAATATAAGCATAAGAACGAAAAATACTTACAAGGTTCATCACCTGATAATTTTGTTCATCACTTGATAATTTTCTACTTTACTCAGCATTATAAAGTATACATCTCTTATCTCTTTAAAAATATGAAACCATCCTTAAAATAAAGAAGTTCAAACATAAAATCTGCTATAAAATCCTATCAATCACGTTTGTGCTACAACCACTTTAATGAATATTCTGATAAAAATTTTGTAAAAACAAAAACTGAAAAAAACTCTTAATCCTAAAGGATATTTTAAATTGAGCATACAGTAATCAGTCACACCTTCTTTAATTCTTTAAGGCCCTAGCTATTTATGTTCTGTAGCTTCAATCGTTATTTTCTAACACTCCTACAGTATTGTAAAAAAGCGTTACAGATAGTTATAAGGTGTTTTGTATTCTTTCAAGAGAGAGAAAAACAATCTAAGATTGACTTTTTTTATATTTTTCCTTATGGGTTAACAGCCGTATGATAGGATAAAATTGTTTATCTCGCGCATAACTACTCATAAAACGAAGATTAAGAAGGGCCGCACTCCGCGGTATTTAAATAAATGAAACGTACTTACCAACCCTCTAAACTTGTCCGTAAACGCCGCCATGGGTTTCGTGCACGCATGGCCACAGCTGGAGGACGTAAAATTATTGCTGCAAGACGTGCTCGTGGACGTAAGCGGCTTTCTGCTTAACCATTTAAATTTTCACAACCGTTGAGGATTGCTCATCGTTTCTTCGTTGTGAAACTTTTATTATGAACCTACAATGTCTGCTTGCAGGCATTTAATGAAATTGCGAAATATTCTTTTATGAAGAAAAAACATCCCTGCCGTATTCGCAAAAGAGCAGACTTTTTGGCTGTCCGTACAGGAGAAAAACGACGTGGTCCTTTATTTTTGCTCGAAGTTAAATCTCGTGAACAAACAACAGAAAGAAAAGATTCTCTTTTTGCACGTGTAGGCTTCACTGTTACCCGTAAAAACGGTAACGCTGTGAAACGTAATCGTATCAAAAGGCGCTTGCGTGAGGCCGTGAGAGTTGGTGTAACAAATCACATGGAAGCAGGAACAGACTATGTCATTGTAGCGTACCGTGATGTGTTACATGCACCTTTTACATCCTTGATTAGTGAATTAAATCGGCGAATAAAACCAAAAATAAAACATCAGCAACAACAACAAGGGTGTACGGATGGAATATAATCGCAATTTCTTTATCGCTATTGGCTTATCTTTCGTAGTGCTCATCGCATGGCAATTTCTTCATGTTGCTCCCAAACAAGCAAAGTTACAAAAACAACAAGTCATCGCACAGCAATTGTCAAAACAACAATCAGCCCTTTCTACTACCACGACAGATTTTTCTGATGATACCTCAACGTATCAAGCTACATCTATCATCGAACAGCCCATGACACCTGAAATCCGGAAAGCTGTATTGGACAAAACAGAGCGTATTGCAATCAAAACCAATGAACTGGAAGGCTCTATTAATCTTGTTGGTGCACAATTTGATGATCTTCACCTCAAAAAATATCGTTTAACAGTCGATAAAAAATCACCGGAAATCGATTTGCTAAATCCTAAAGGTTTCAAAACAACCTACCTTGCTGAATTTGGTTTTGCAAGTGCGTCTTTGCCAGCAAAAGCCTTGCCACAATCGGATACAAAATGGCAAATAGAGGGAAACAATACAATCCTGACTCCTTCAACACCCATCACTTTAATTTATAATAATGGACAGGGACAAATCTTCCGGCGGACCCTTTCTGTTGATAATCATTTCATGTTTACCATTGAGGATTCTATCAGCAATGAAAGTGATCAACCAATACATCTCTCGTCCTATGCCCGCGTTGCACGTGCAGCACCACCAGAACATACAAATGCAACCTATTTACTTCATGAAGGTATGATAGGTATTGCAGGAGATTCGCTCAAAACTGAAAAATATAAAACCTTAGCAGAGCTTGACCCAAATCCTGATAATGGGCAAAAAAGCATGACTTTTTCCAAAGTAACAGGAGGTTGGATTGGTATTACCGATAAATATTGGGCTGTAGCAGTTATTCCCCCGCAAAATAAAGAATATACAAGCCGTTTTATTTATTTTGATCGTTTGCAAACGCATTATCAGTCTGACTTGCTAGGGTCGCTTTTAACGATTGCCCCAAATGAAACAAAAACTGTTACAAATCGTCTTTTTGCTGGTGCAAAACAAGTTGAAATTATTAATAATTATCAAAATGACCTAAAAATAAAAAAGTTTGCTCTTTTAATTGATTGGGGCTGGTTTGATTTCATCACCAAACCAATGTTTTCCCTCATTGATATTCTTTATAAACAAACAGGGAATTTTGGTATCGCCATCCTTCTTGTCACAGTTCTCTTAAAAACTCTTCTTTTCCCTCTAGCCAATAAATCTTATAAATCTATGGCACGCATGAAGCTTTTACAACCGCGGTTGCTAGAAATAAAAGAAAAGTATCCCGATGACCAAACCAAACAACAAAAGGCAATAATAGATCTATATAAAACCGAAAAAATAAATCCCCTTGCAGGCTGTTGGCCAATGTTGGTTCAATTCCCAATATTCTTTGCTCTTTATAAAGTTCTCTATATCACTATTGAAATGCGCCATGCCCCTTTCTTTGGCTGGATTAAAGATTTAGCGGCACCCGATCCAACTTCTCTTTTTAACTTGTTTGGTCTCTTGCCATATACAACGCCAACATTTCTTATGATTGGTGCATGGCCTTTGATTATGGGAATAACGATGTTTTTACAAATGCGTATGAATCCTGCTCCTCAAGACCAAACCCAAGCGATGATATTCACATGGATGCCTGTTGTCTTTACTTTTATGCTCGCCTCTTTCCCTGTTGGTCTCGTCATCTATTGGGCATGGAACAATATATTATCAATCATTCAGCAAGGTATCATGATGAAGCGCCAAGGAGTTAAAATTGAGCTTTTTGATAATCTGAAAGCCATCTGGAGAAGATCACCCAAAAAAGAAGTGCATGAATGACAAGAGATTCTTCCCTTTCTGGAATTTTTTCTCGCAATTGGATTTTTATTCGTGGTGTACCAGAAATACGCTTTCTACCCCCTGAAGGACCACCAGAAATTGCATTTGCAGGTCGTTCCAATGTTGGAAAATCATCTTTAATCAACGCACTCGTCCAACAAAAAAGCTTAGCACGTACCTCAAATACACCAGGACGAACTCAAGAGCTTAATTATTTTGTCCCCGATGGATTCAGTGGGCAACTAGGAGACCTTCCCCCTCTAGCATTAGTAGATATGCCTGGTTATGGTTTTGCTGCTGCTCCTAAAAATCTTGTTGATGCGTGGACAAATTTGATTTTTAGCTATTTACGGGGGCGCACAACGTTAAAACGTGTATATATCTTGATTGATTCACGGCACGGAATCAAAAATAATGATGAAGATGTTCTTGCTCTCCTTGATAAAGCAGCTGTTTCTTATCACATTGTTTTGACAAAAAGCGATAAAATCAAATCAAATGCTTTGGAAAAATTAATTATGAGCACACAAACAAAGCTTCTTAAACGCCCAGCAGCTTATCCTGAGCTTCTTGTAACCTCTTCAGAAAAAGCTATCGGTTTAGAAGAATTACGTGCTGCCATTTTGCAAACCATCGCATAAGAGAACAATTCCTAGTCATTAACAATTTATTAATTATAATTACTAGCAGCTACTAATGATCTTGTACTTCTAGTCAAGCATCTTTATAAAAATGATTACTTGAAAGAATTCTCTTCAACTCTATTTGATAGTGTAAATTATGCTGACACTTTTTCACTCTCCCCTATCCTCTGCCTCGCGCTTCATACGCCTCATTCTTGGGGAATATGGTGTAACCACTCAACTGATTGAAGAATATGAATGGGCAAGAAGACACGAATTTCTAGCCCTCAATCCCGCTGGTCATGTTCCTGTTTTTCTCGATGAACACGAGGTTCCATTATCAGGTCCTCTTGTTATCTGCGAATATTTAGACGAAACACATGGAAGTTTACGACAAGAAAATAAGCTCTTTCCAGAAAATCCTTTAGATCGTGCGGAAGTACGCCGTCTCAATGACTGGTTCTTAAATAAATTCGAAAATGAAGCAACGCGCCATATCGTACGAGAACGAATCCATAAACGTGAAATGCCACTTGCCATTGGCGGTGGTGCTCCTAATTCACAAATTTTACGCAATGCACGTGCCAATATTTTACCACATATGAACTATCTCAATTGGCTCTGTGCCTCTCGCGATAGCTTAGTCGGTTCTGCCTTGTCCTATGCAGATCTAGCAGCAGCAGCCTCTATTTCTGTACTTGACTTTCTAGGGGAAATTGACTGGGAACAATCTCCTGCTGCCAAAGACTGGTATATGAGAATTAAATCACGCCCTTCTTTTCGTTCTCTTTTAACAGATCGCGTCCGCGGAATTGTTGCAAGTGCTCACTATGCAGATCTTGATTTCTAGCCTTCTCTCACAAACAAAAATAAAAGTGATATTTTATCTAAAGGATATTTATAGGTTTATGAATTTTTATGCATGCGTATAAACAATATAATAATACATTGATTTATGATCGTATTAAACAGAGAATAAAACCCATTATAATTGAATCACAAAAATCACTTTCTTATCGTGTCACAAAAAAGATCAGCACAGGGATAAAAATACTTAAGAAAGCATTTTAAAGACTCTCTTTAAATACAAGAGCTGTAGCATCATTGGAAGCTAGGCAAATAAAATAACAGTACTTAACGCATGTTATACTCCATTCTCCCCAATATATGAAAAAACGCATTGCATAATATATATCCTATTTTCTCTATAATAAACAAAGCCTCATCATACGTTTTTACAACATAACAATTTTTTCAACTGACTTTCCTAAAAGATGAAGAATCCGACCAACTCTCGTGTGAAAACAATCCAACTTCTTGTTAGCCCTTGCCCCCCTTTTACGTGATTTTATTTATGGATAACATATTGATATACAATGATAAATAATCGTTTTCTTATGCGTCACAAATGGAATTGATGAGTGAAAATGACTAAGTTAAAACATTAAAGGCTAACAAAACGTATGATAATGCTAATTTTCTCTATTTATGAAGCATAAAGATAGTGGCGCAGAATAGATGTTATATTATTCATGGATACTCTCTCGTGATACCACTCACGAGCACTATCATAAAATAAGTTTAGAAGAATTGATAAATATTTCTTTAAGAAAAGCGCATGAATTGACAACATAGGTCTATTTTGTTTGGGAGATCTTATTTTGCATGAAGAACGCTCCCCTTTAAAGAACGAAAAAAAAGCGTAAAGTAATACACAATCTTCATAAGGTTTCATAAGCAAACCTTACTTAAGAATATTCATCACACACTCTAACGAAAAACATCTCTATTTAAATTTGTAGATCTTATATCACTTGCTCTAAACAACAGTGTTTTACAGCACAACAAGATAAATTAAAGAAGGAAAAAAATTCTATAAAGAAAAAGAACCATTGGAAAGAAGGCAAGAATTTGCCTATACTGCACAGTAAAGTATCATAAGGAGATAAAAATGCGCCTTACAGTTGTTGGTGCAAATGGAAGAATGGGACGTGAACTCATTACAGCAATCCAGCAGAGGAAAGATGTAGAGCTTTGTGCTGTTCTTGTACGTAAAGGCTCACCGTTTGTAGGAAAAGATGCCAGTGCATTAATTGGTTCAGATTCTCTTGGGATTAGTATCACTGACAATCCCGAAAATGCCTTTTCTAATACAGAAGGTATTTTAGATTTTTCACAACCAGAAGCCAGTATTCTTTATGCTAACTACGCTGCTCAAAAAAGCCTTGTCCATATTATTGGCACCACAGGATTTAGCAAAACAGAAGAAGAAAAAATTGCAAATTTTGCGAGATATACAACTATTGTCAAATCCGGGAATATGAGCCTTGGAATAAATCTTTTAGCCAACCTTGTAAAGAAAGCCGCTAAAGCATTAGAAGCCGATGATTTTGATATCGAAGTTTATGAAATGCATCACGCTAACAAAGTTGATGCTCCTTCTGGAACAGCCCTTCTTCTTGGCCAAGCAGCAGCTGAAGGGCGCAATGTTATGCTTAAAAATGTGCGTGTCAACGAACGCAATGGTCATATAGGTAAACGCAAAAAAGGCACCATTGGCTTTTCCTGTTCACGTGGTGGGACAGTTGTTGGAGAACACAGTGTCATTTTTGCCGGCTCCAATGAGCGCATTGTTCTTTCACATACAGCGCAAGAACGCTCTATCTTTGCCAATGGCGCATTAAAAGCAGCTTTATGGGCACAAAATCATGAAAGCGGTCTTTATTCAATGTTCGATGTTTTGGGATTAAACGATGAATTTTAAACAATCAATAGAATAGAGGCAATTTATAATGGGACGCATACTTACACTAATTCGTCATGGACAAAGTGAATGGAATCTCAAAAACCTTTTTACCGGTTGGAAAGATCCCGATTTAACAGAAAAAGGTCATGCAGAAGCGATAGCAGCAGGAAAAAAACTGAAAGAATATGGTTTGAGATTTGATATCGCTTATACATCTGCCTTACAGCGAGCTCAAAAAACCGCTCAGCACATTTTAGAGCAAATGGGACAATCAGATTTAGAAGTGATAAAAAATCCCGCATTAAATGAACGTAATTATGGTGATCTTTCTGGTTTAAATAAAGATGAAGTACGCCAACAATGGGGGCAGGAGAAAGTGCAAATGTGGCGCCGCTCCTATACGATTGCGCCGCCGAATGGAGAAAGCCTACGCGATACCGGTGCACGCATCTGGCCTTATTATCTTTACCATATCCAGCCTTATATTTTGCGCTCCCAAACTGTTTTGATCGCAGCACATGGAAATTCTCTTCGTGCTCTTATTATGGTGCTTGAAGGTCTCTCCGGTGAGGAAATTATATCTCAAGAATTAGCGACCGGCATTCCTATTATTTACACATTTAATCCGGATTCAACAATTTTATCAAAGACAGTCCTCACACCTTAAACTTCTAAAATCATGATCTCCCTCAAAAGTTCAATGCTATCGTTTTAAGCTAAAAAAATAAATTCTATAATTTTATTGACAGAGTTGCTTCATGCGCTTAGATGAATTTTATAAGCCCAGATGGCGGAATTGGTAGACGCGCAGGTTTCAGGTACCTGTGCCGTAAGGCGTGGAGGTTCGAGTCCTCTTTTGGGCACCATGCTCTTTTTTATCCAAAATAATTTATTGATTTTCCATATATTTTTTATAGTGAGGGACGCGTAAATAAAAGTTAGGGAATAGGATTTTTAACATGCCTCTTAATTATTGCGAATCAAGAGTTCTTTTCGGGATGGTTTTTTAGCAAAACCAGAGGTCCAAAGGGTCTCTAATTCTAAAAAGTCAAAATCCTTAAAGATCTCTCGAACCGCATCACAATCATTTAGACTCAAGACAAATTTGCCTTGTATGCTTTTGAGAACTTTTGCCATACTCACAAAATCATCTTCAACAAAATTCCC
>NZ_JBHIRB010000012.1:0-67102 GCF_042196845.1 Bartonella sp. AA9NXGY | reverse complement strand
TGAAATTGAGCTATTTTCATAAATTAAAAAATGAAATTAAGAAAAGATAAATTATCGTAAACTATACACTTTACTTTAGTATCAAAATTATAATAATGACAACAAATATCAGAATGTGTATAACAGTAAAAAGAGTCATGTTAAAATGAAGTCGATCATACTTATAATTTTGATTGCAAACCTTTTATCGGCTTGTGCATTAGCACCAAAGCTAAAACAGCCCAATGACAGGAACCGCGTGCCTATTAATAAAACAATCCCTGCCGAAATCAAGCGAGGAGACAGATGAAAACAAAACAAGCAAAACCAGTGAAAGCCGAACAACTTAGAAGTTATTATGAAGAAAGCCGTGGCTTAGAACGTGATCTTATCAATGAATTTATAAGGTCGCGCAGAACGGCATGGCGTGTTGCGAGTACTGTGGGTCTTTTTGGCTTATTCGGTATGATATGTGGAGTTGTTGGATTTTCTCAACCAGCTCCAACTCCCTTAGTATTGCGCGTTGATAATACGACGGGTGCAGTTGATGTTATCTCAATCATGCGTGAACACGAAGAAAGCTATGGTGAAGTTGTAGATAGATATTGGCTAAACCAATATGTACTTAACCGCGAAACTTACGACTACGATACTATTCAACTGAACTATGACACAACAGCACTTTTAAGTGCGGCATCTGTTCAACAAGAATATTATAAAATCTATGATGGAGAAAATGCACGGGACAAAGTGCTTTCCAACAAAGCACGTATTACAGTTAAAGTACGATCAATCCAGCCTAATGGACTAGGTCAAGCAACTGTACGTTTTACGACTCAGCAACTTGACAGCAACGGTGCTGCTACTGGACCAAAACAGCACCAAATTGCAACAATTGGTTACACCTATGTTGGTGCACCCATGAAATCATCTGATCGATTGCTTAACCCCCTTGGTTTTCAAGTAACAAGTTACCGTTCTGACCCAGAAATACTGTTGAATGATTAAGGAATTGATTGTTATGAAAAAACTTGCGTTCGTTGTTCTATTGTCTTCGTTTTCTTCTCTTTATACGGTACCTGTGCAGGCGCTCAAAAGTCCATCAAATTCACAATATGATCACCGCATTCGCTATATAACATATAACGAAGCGGATGTGGTTCAAATTGAAACAGTTCTTGGTGTGGCAACACATATTATTCTTGAAGAAGGTGAACAGTACATAACTCATGCCTTTGGTGATTCTGAAGCCTATGCCTTTGCTCATAAAGGGCGGCATATTTTTATTAAACCAAAAGCAGAACTTGCCAATACCAATCTCATCGTTGTAACCGACAAACGGAGTTATAAATTCCGACTACAATTTCGGAATGACCGTGCGGGATCAACATATGAATTGGCTTTCCATTATCCCGATTCAAACGATGAAAAGTCAGAAGAAAACAATCGACGCCTTGCGATTGAACGTGGTTTTCACCAAAGCGTCAACGGCTATAATCTCAGTTATACCATGAGTGGTCACCAAGATATTGCTCCGATAAATGCTTGGGACAATGGGCGTATTACTTACTTTAAATTTCCCGCTAACATGGATATGCCATCGATTTATGTCGTAGATGCTGAAGGTAATGAAAGCTTAATACCACGCACCGTTATCGGCAGTTCTAATGATATTATCGCCGTTCATAAGGTCAATCCTAAATGGCTTATACGGCTTGGTAAACGCGCTCTAGCTGTTTTTAATGAAGCCTATGACCCCAATGGCGTACCAAACACAACAGGGACAGTATCTTCGGTGGTTTATCGTATCAATAAAGGAGGAAAATGATGTTTGACAATAAGGAAGGAGAGGGAAAAGGTACAAAACTGGACAACGTCGAACAAAAACATATTGAAGGTACCTATGGAGGGTCCGAACTAGGTTCTGAACGTCGTCCAACAATTCCAGGTACCCGTGCATTGTTAATGGTAGGACTTATTGTCATAGTAGCGATACCGATTGCCTTGACTTGGAAAGCTTTTAAAATGCGTAATACCGTGGAGGTTGAGGAAGAAAAACCACAACAAATAGTACAGCAAATTATACCAAACTATGTCCCTCGGATTATAGAAGAGCCAAAGATTGTAGAAGAAGCAGAAAAATCAACACAAACAGAAGATTCAAACTTGGATATTCCACCGGCATTGAGTAAACTTCTTCAAACAGCCATTCCTCCACATATGCTCCAAGATTCTGAAGAATTAGCACGCAAACGTATGCTCAGTTCTAGCCTTAACAACGGTGGTAGCGAAGGATCTACAGATACAAATAATAAAGCATCGAATAATGATAGAGGTAATGGCGTATTATTTGATAATCTTCAGCCCGTGCGTTTAGGTCAATCACATGCGATGCAACTTCGTAACCGTGACTTTTTGATTACACAAGGAACGCAAATAGATTGTACGTTAGAAACAAAAATCATTACATCACAACCCGGAATGACGACGTGTCATTTAACACGCGATATTTATTCCACGAGTGGACGTGTTGTTTTGCTTGACCGTGGTTCTAAAGTTGTTGGTTTTTACCAAAGTGGCATACAACAAGGACAAACGCGCGTGTTTGTGCAATGGTTACGCATTGAAACGCCTTCTGGTGTTGTTGTCAATCTTGACTCACCAGGCACAGGTCCTCTGGGTGAAGCGGGTATTGGTGGCTGGGTTGACAGACATTTTTGGGAACGATTTGGTAGTGCAATTATGGTAAGCATTATCGGTGATTTAGGAGAATGGGTAAGAGGAAAAGTTGGTAAAAGCAGCAAAGAAAATAAAGATAACTCACAAAATAAAGGAGCTCAGAATGCTGAATCTATAGCAATCGATGTTCTTCAAAATTCCATCAATATCAC
Organism: Bartonella sp. AA9NXGY; assembly: GCF_042196845.1. Classification (NCBI taxonomy): domain Bacteria; kingdom Pseudomonadati; phylum Pseudomonadota; class Alphaproteobacteria; order Hyphomicrobiales; family Bartonellaceae; genus Bartonella; species Bartonella sp. AA9NXGY. Next base: position 64,232 of record NZ_JBHIRB010000012.1, on the reverse strand, counting down.
ACCAACACTTTACAAAAACCAAGGCGAACGAGTAAATATTTTTGTTGCTCGTGATCTGGATTTCAGCGATGTCTACAGTCTCGTCACACGTTAACCCGATACAAAAAGATCAAGCAGTTTTTCAGCTTCTGCAACCGCTTGATTGTTTTTTAGAAGATCCCACGATCACTGAATTATCGATTTGCCGCCCCTGTGAAGTATGGACGAAAAGCTTTAAGGGTTGGCAACTACACAGCGTACCAGAGTTAACAACCACTTTTTTGCAAACGCTTATTACAGCTATTATCGTTTATAACGGTATGGCTCCCAGAAGTATTAATTATGTGCTCTTGCCTGGTGGACAACGTGGTACAATTATACAAACACCAGCTGTTGTTGATGGTGCTCTTTCCTTTGTAATTCGTAAACATTCTCTCATAGTTAAAACGTTAGAAGAACTCAAAGAAGAAGGGGCATTTGACGATTTTTCTGATGTAAGTTTTAATAAGCCTTCAGCAAAAGAAGCCAATAACTTGTTATCGAGGCAGGACTTCACACGGTTGGAACCATTTGAAGTTCAACTCTTACAAAGTAAACGTGAGGGAAAAATTCTTGAATTTTTGGAAGAATGCGTCCTTCACAAACGCAACATTATTATTGCAGGCAAAACAGGATCTGGTAAAACAACATTTGCTCGCTCTTTAATTGAAAAGGTCCCTGTAGAGGAGCGTATTATCACAATTGAAGATGTTCATGAGCTTTTTCTACCCAATCATCCCAATCATGTACATATGATTTATGGTAACAATGTAGGCCGTGTTTCAGCTGAAGAATGCCTAGATGCGTGTATGCGTCAGTCGCCTGACAGAATTTTTCTCGCTGAATTGCGAGGCAATGAAGCATGGGAATATCTCAATTCGCTCAACACTGGTCATCCCGGATCGATTACAACAACGCATGCTAACAGCGCTTTGCAGACATTTGAGCGATGTGCCACCTTGATTAAAAGATCAGAAATTGGCCGGCAACTCGAGTTAGAAATGATAAAAATCGTTCTCTATACAACAGTTGACGTAGTGTTGTTCTTTAAAGATAGAAAACTCTCTGAAGTCTTTTACGACCCGATTTTTGCTAAATCAAAAATCGCTTAAGGGGAGCTTCCTCTCTCGGTAATATGAAGCAAACAAAAATAGCCGTAACTAATTGTTACGGCTATTTATTTAACTTTTCCTATTCTCTTTGCTTCTCCGATGGATTTTCTACACTCTTCATGAGGAAAAAAGTTAATAGACAACAACTCTACGAGAAAACCAAATTATACATAAGGTTCTCTTTATTCTCTTGCCTTTGATCATTCTTTCCATTTACCTTTTGAAAAAGTATCTTTGATGCAAAAAAGAAAAAATAGCTGCAAAATAAATATTTAAACAAAAGAAAAGAATAAATTTTGATTCGCCTATCAATGAAAGCTTCGTAAAATAGGTACTTTCGATCATCACAAATAATTATCGTCATCAAGACCAAAACTTACCGTTTAAAAATTCTAAGCGCTATTTTCAAGTGATTAATAAATATGTTTTTTAACCAAACAATCTCCAAATACGGAAAACCTCATACGAAATAAATTATCATTTCGATTTAGCATCCATAAACCACGTTCTATTTGGTAATAAAAAGTATAGTAGTATATACGACGTCTTCTTCGGACGAAGAAAGATTCTTAACCTCCAGTTGTTCGTAAACAACCAAATTTCTCTTAAGAAAGCTTTGCTAACCATATCACGTGGCTTATGTCCCTCTCCTAAAGATGATATCCATAGATTCCATAAGGTAAGCTCTACTCTGAATATTCCTGCTCTCTTCTCTGCACCACAAAAAGCAAAAATTCCTAAAAGAACAGATCTACAATCACTCTTCTTAAGATGCATCACATTGTCTTATAAAGAGTGTTCATTATTTTGCGTGTTGGATAAAAGATCTTAGTACCGTAGGATTCTCTCATTTCAAAGCTGTTTATTAACCAAAACCATGTCTCTTGCACATTATAAGTAAATAAAGCCGTATAGAATGAAACTGTACAAAAAAGCACTAAAAATGCCTTTTATAAACCATCCAAAATGCCAAAAATTGTCACAACATTGGGAGTTTGCAAAGTGTCTAATGGCGCCCAACTTGCTCTTTTATGAAGTGTAAAAATGGAGATGCTCTATAAATTTTATATTATTCATCGGGGCTTTACCATTATACCATCCACGAGCTCTGTAGTGAAATAAGCTTAGGCACCTTAAAGAAAGGTTTCTTAAAAACAAGCTTGCAAATTGACAAGCAAAGTGTATTTGGCTCGGGGCGTTCTGTTTTACATAAGGGTTTTGATCTTATTAAAGAACGAGAGAAACAAAAGCGTGAAGCAATGCGTAATCTCTATTATTTAAAAGACATTACTCTAGATGCTTTTGAAAGTCGTAAAGCAGAATTAAAAAATGATGCTAAAAATGGAAACTGGTTTGCACCTTTACAGCTTCATATTCTCCTCAAATTAGGCGGCTGTATAGCAACTTTCAAAGATTACGCCAACAGAGATACATAATACTCTTAACTCCCATTTGATAAGTAAAAGCTGCAACAGCAAAAGCTCTTTTAGAAAAACAACGCCATAAAGTCATTAATAAACCGGCAATGAATTGGAGAAATGTTCCAGATTTTTATCAAACACTCTGCAAAGCAACAATAATGATACAACTGGCTTTGCATCTGCTTATTCTTACAGGTGTTCGTACCCATCTCTTGCATCAATTCGTGAAGATCAGATTGAAGAGGATATATGAACAATTCTTGGCTCGAGAATACGAACGGTCTGCGTGATACTACAGGAGATTTCACATGCCATTATGATCACAAATATTAAAAATTTTAAAATAAGCACGCTTGTTTTTTCGCAATGATTTCTGTTTTCTGTAACCGGTCGTAGTCCTTATTAATGTGAAGTTCCTATCACAATATATAAGAGAGATTAGACTAAAAACCTGTCCACGTAGATTTCGCTCTAGTTTACGTAATTGGCTAACAGACTCCACCTATCACACCTCAAAGGACGAAGCCTCTCACGCCACTGATCTGCAAACAATCCGCCCCCTCACCTAGCAGATTTCACCTTCTAACCACTCTAATTACCACATCCTAAATAAGATAGTGTTTTACAGCACAACAGAATAAATACCAAAACAATGGCTGATTATACCGTTAATACTTGGACACCTCTCTTTCATGTTAAGAAATATCTTTTATGCTAAAAAATAAAATAAAAAACACTTTTACTGCTTAAATAACTTTCTTCAGCATATATACAAGAAAAAATGAAATCCCCTAACATAATAAAAAATCCCCTAACATAATAAATAAGACCTAAATCTAGAAATCTCTATTTTTTATAGATAAAAACATATAAAATAAAAACCCACGAAACTCATAAAAATACAACATGTTTTCTTTGATGATTGAATTCATTCAACTCAAACGAACCTATAAACATCCCTTGTACCACATTCGCAACACGTGTTCTTAGAATTCTCACTAGCCTTTTCTAAATTTTTAGAAAAAACTATAAATTTGATATTTTTTAAAAACGTCTTATTTGCTCTTTAGTGAATTTAAATCTATGATGTTACAATATTTTTTAATTACTACCCCCTTAACTATATAATCTATCTCTACAATAGAGAAGGATTTTACGTTCTCCATTTTTTAAGAACTATAAATTTTGCTTTTTAATACGATTAACAATCCAATCTTTAAAACAAAAAATATGACCTTTATATATATATATAATGATATTATCAAAAATTCCTAATCCTTGAATATTAGCAATGTTTTCGATATTACAATAAATGTGTCGTAAAATGACGAATTGTCATAATGATCACTCCTTTGTATTTCATTTAGATAATTTACATGCGTTATAATATTTGTATCAGCATTTATTTTTTGTGCTCTATTTATAAAGAGTAATCATTTTTTATAAAAAATGATTACTTGAATCTGCATCAAATTATAAATTATGATGCGAATTTAATAAAAATAAAAACACATGGCATATTGATTTTATTGTTTTTACATAGAACGCTATTTAAAGTATAGTTTACTCGAAAGACTAATGCCTTTTAAAGGCAATAATAACTATGCTAACCGCCTCATAGAAGCCAATAAATTTTTAGAGATTAAGCCTCAAAGAGGCACAAAAACACGCACAATTTTCTATTTTTCTTTTTACTGTTCGTTAATCGGTCAAATTTCAAAGATAATATTCAACTATGAGTTTTCTGCTCAGTCATTGCAAGGATTGCTTAATTTTTAGGGATTACTTCACTTTTAGAATGATTATAGCTACTGCGCTCCCATAAGCAGCCAATCTTCTTTTAGAGATTTAATTGCTAAAAGGAGATACAATTTTCCACCTTGCGCTTTATTTTGATCAATCAGTAAATTTTCAGAGGCGGCGTTCAACCATGAGTTTTTTAATTTCAGCAATTGCTTTCGCTGGATTTAATCCCTTTGGACAAGTTTGCGCACAATTCATAATCGTATGGCAACGATAAAGGCGGAAAGGATCTTCTAAATTATCAAGACGTTCACCACACATCTCATCACGTGAATCCGCAATCCAGCGATAAGCTTGAAGCAAAACAGCGGGCCCCAAATAACGATCACCGTTCCACCAATAACTTGGACATGAAGTCTGACAACACGCACACAAAATACATTCATAAAGGCCATCGATTTTTTGGCGATCGGAGTGACTTTGTAACCATTCTTTTGCAGGTTCAGGAGAAACTGTTTGCAACCAAGGCTCAATGACTCGGTGTTGTGCATAAAAACGCTTTAAATCAGGAACCAAATCTTTAACAACCGGCATGGAAGGCAACGGATAGACCTTAATGGGATGTTTTACATCATCCATCCCTTTGGTACAAGCTAATGTATTGGTTCCATCAATATTCATCGCACATGAACCACAGATGCCTTCACGGCATGATCGACGAAGTGTCAAAGTTGGATCAATATGGTTTTTAATAAACAAAAGCCCATCAAGAATCATAGGACCACAAGCAGAACGATCCACATAATAAGTATCTAAATGAGGATTTTCCTCATCATCAGGCGACCAACGATACACGTGAAATTCCGTCAGCTTTGTAGCACCTTCAGGTTTAGGCCAAACCTTTCCCGGTTTTACTTGAGAATTTTTGGGAAGCTTAATTTGTACCATATTTCATTCTCCCCTTAATAAACCCGTTTTTTAGGTGCAATGCGCTTTAAATCGATCCCACCATCAGCTTCAGATGTTAACGGGTCCACATGGACAGGTCGATATGATAATGTCACCTTACCCTCTTTTGACAAATGTGAAATCGTATGTTTACGCCAGTTTTTATCATCGCGCTCTGGATAATCTTCACGAGCGTGAGCGCCACGGCTTTCTGAACGTGCTTCGGCAGAATGAACAGTCATGATTGCATTCGCCATAAGATTTTCAAGCTCTAATGTTTCAACCAAATCAGAATTCCATATCAGAGAACGATCTGTGACTTTGAGATCCGACAATTCCCCCCAGATTTTATTCATCCGTTGACATCCCTGTTTCAAAGAATCTTCTGTACGGAAGACTGCTGCGTCTTCTTGCATCGTGCGTTGCATTTTTTCACGCAATACAGCTGTTGGTATTGCCCCTTGTGCAAAACGTAAACGATCAAAACGCGCTATAATTTCGTCAACAGCTTCTTCATTGATGGGTGGCATTTCTGCATTCCGATCAATAACTTCACCCGCGCGAATGGCAGCAGCACGACCAAACACCACAAGATCAATTAATGAATTTGACCCCAAGCGGTTAGCACCATGAACAGAAGCACATCCTGCTTCTCCTACCGCCATCAGCCCTGGTTGAATACGATCAGGCGAATCAGCCGTTGGATTGAGAACTTCCCCGTAGTAATTGGTAGGAATCCCACCCATATTATAATGAACCGTTGGCAAGATGGGGATAGGCTCTTTTGTTACATCCACCCCTGCAAATATCCGTGCTGATTCTGAAATCCCTGGTAACCGCTCATGCAAGATTGCAGGATCAATATGATTGAGAACCAAATGAATATGATCCTTCTTAGGTCCAACGCCACGCCCTTCACGAATTTCAAGTGTGATACAACGCGAAACCAAGTCACGTGAAGCCAAATCCTTAAAGGAAGGTGCATAACGCTCCATAAAGCGTTCACCTTCAGAATTGATTAAATAGCCTCCTTCACCACGAGCTCCTTCTGTAATTAAGCAGCCAGAACCGTAAATCCCTGTCGGATGGAATTGCACAAACTCCATATCCTGAAGTGGCAATCCAGCACGTGCGATCATTCCACCACCATCACCCGTACAGGTATGCGCCGATGTCGCAGAAAAATAAGCGCGTCCATAACCACCGGTTGCAAGAACAACCATTTTGGCAGAAAAACGATGTATTGTACCATCATCGAGATTCCATGCCACAACCCCCGTACAAACCCCATCCGTCATGATGAGATCGAGTGCAAAATATTCAATAAAAAATTGCGCATTATGCTTTAAGCTTTGTCCATAAAGCGTATGCAAAATGGCATGGCCTGTACGGTCAGCTGCTGCGCAAGTACGCTGAACAGGCGGACCTTCACCAAATTGTGTCGTATGTCCACCAAAAGGACGCTGATAAATTTTGCCTTCTTGCGTTCGCGAAAAAGGAACGCCATAATGTTCTAATTCATACACAGCAGCAGGAGCATTACGCACCAAATATTCCATTGCATCGGTATCGCCCAACCAATCAGAACCTTTCACGGTATCATATAAATGCCACTGCCAATTGTCAGGTCCCATATTTGAAAGCGATGCAGCAATTCCCCCTTGTGCTGCAACCGTATGTGAGCGCGTTGGAAAAACCTTCGTAATACAAGCTGTCTTTAATCCTTGTTCTGCCATACCCAGTGTCGCACGTAATCCTGCACCACCTGCCCCAACAACAACAACATCAAATTTATGATCTACAGTGCGATAAGGGGCGTTACCTGCTTTAGCACCCAGAAATGATCCTGTACCCGCCATACTTGTTTAACCCCCTAATGCAATTTTCAAAAGAGAAAAAATAATGATACCACCTATGAGAAAACAAAATAAAATATTTAACGTCAAAAAGAATATCCGAAAACCTTCACGTGGAATATAATCTTCAATCACTACCTGCATACCAAGTTTCATATGATAAAGGACCGAAAAAGTCATCAATCCCATCAAAATAGCAACAATAGGATGTGCAAGTCTTGCACGCACAATACTATAATCCTTTCCCACAAGCGAAAGAATAAGAACAATAAAAAATATCAAAAGTGGTAGATTGATAAACCCCGTCAAACGTTCTAGCCAAAAATGCTCTGTTCCTTCATGAGCACTGCCACGCCCCCGTACTTTTCCAAGTTCCGTTCGAAAATCTTTTTTCATGTCTCTTTTCACCCCCAGCTAAACAACGGTATATCCAATAATCCAAATCGCAAAAGTAACAATAAGAGAAATAAACACTGTCGCCCAAGCAGTGACTGTTGCCTTTTCTTTTGCCAAAAGGCAAGGCTTCAGATCCCAAACAATGTGGCGAACACCACCAACCATGTGATGAACCCCTGCCAAAGTATAAAGAAACAAAATACACAATCCAAACCAAGAACTATAAATTTCGTAAACTGTTCTAAATGTCTCCTCGCCACACGCAATAGCAATTAACCAAACAGCAAGAAAAACCGTTCCAACATAAAGTGCCATACCCGTAATGCGGTGTGCAATGGACATGGCCATAGTAATTGTCCAACGATAAATACTTATATGAGGGGAACGAGGGCGCTCTTTTATCCTAGTTGTCTCTATCATAAAATATCCTGACCTGGTTTATCATAAAATATCCTGACCTGGTTTTTGCAACCGCAATGAACGAGAAAGTTCGCGCAAAACGACTAAACATACTCTCTCGTTTTTACTTGTTTGGCATCTCAAGATACCGATATTACAGGTCGGTTGTCTCAAATAACGGATTAAAGGTCACGCATAAAAAAACCGATTACTCCCTGGATATGATCCGCAAAACTCGCCTTAATCTAATACACTTTTATCTTCACGTCAAAGGTCTAAAATCTTTTCCAAATATAAACAGACATTTTTTCAGATTAAACTTATCCTTTTGAGTATTCACGATATACGCAATAGTCTCTTAAACTGCACCCATAATTAAGAATAAAAAGAGGAAAAATTGATAGATTGAACATTTTTATGTCCACTCCAAGCCTTTTAAAAGGCAAAACGAATCAAGAAAGACACAAATAAGCGGCATAAAAGCCGCTTTTGCATAAAGTTTAGCCGATATAATCTTTACTCAGAAACTTGCTTTTCAACATCTGTGCTGACAGATGCTGCTTCTACTTTCTCAACAACCTTTTCAGCTTTTTTCCGATAATCTCTCTTTTCAGCTATACGTGCAGCTTTACCTCTCAAGCCACGTAGATAATAGAGTTTTGCACGGCGCACTTTACCACGGCGCACCAGCTCAACACCTTCAATCAAAGGAGAATAAACAGGAAATACCCTCTCCACCCCTTCACCATAAGAAATCTTGCGTACTGTAAAGGTCTCATTCAACCCACCGCCTGAACGCGCAATACAGACACCTTCATAAGCCTGAACACGCGTCCGTGTACCTTCTGTCACACGCACCATAACACGGACTGTATCTCCTGGCTGAAATGCTGGAAATTGGCGCTTTTCTTCAATTTTTGCACATTGTTCAGCTTCAAGCTGTGCGATAATATTCATTTCTTTTATCCTTCATGTTCTTTATCGAACAGTCAGAGCGCTCAACTCTTACCAAAAAAGCCTTTATTAAGAATAAGGAGCTCTTTAGGCTATGTCTTACACAGGAGCGAATACACCATTCCTTCATTTTAATTTTGGAACTACAGAAAACCTTTTATAAAAAACTCTCTAAAAAGAGAGCCATGCAATACACCACCTTATCATATGAATCAAGTTTTCTGATGATTTTTATTATAACGCGCATAAAGATCAGGGCGACGTTGACGTGTTAACAATTCGGCTTGGCTTTGACGCCAATCTGCGATCGCTTTGTGATGACCTGAGAGCAATACAGGCGGAATACCCCGCCCTTCGAAAAGAGAAGGGCGGGTATATTGCGGATGTTCCAGCAAGTCATTTTCAAAACTTTCACACCTTGCAGAAGCTGCATTCCCCATCACTCCGGGCAGAAGACGTATAATAGCATCTAAGATAACCAATGCAGCTGTTTCACCCCCTGAAAGAATATAATCACCAATAGAAACTTCTTCTAATTCTCGTGCTTCTATGACTCGCTCATCAACCCCTTCAAAACGTCCACAAACTAACGTTACACCCGTATCACGAGCCAAGCTATGCGCGTAAGCTTGGTCAAAAGGACGCCCACGTGGACTCATCAACAATCTTGGCGAATCCTGTGGACAGCAGTCAAGAGCAGCCGCCAATACATCCGCCCGCATTACCATACCAGCTCCCCCACCAGCAGGTTTATCATCAACGCTATGGTGTTTGTCTAAAGCAAAATCCCTAATCTGTACCGTCTCCAGTGACCAAATTCCACGCTCTAAAGCTTGCCCTGCTAAAGAATACCCTAAAAAACCAGGAAACATTTCAGGATAAAGGGTTAAAACGCGCGCCTGAAATTTCATTTTATTTCTTATCCTTATTTTCTTAAACAGACTCTTAATAGCAAAAATAGCACAAACAAGACTTTTAACGCTATAGCGTTAATCTGAGTCTTCTTGATCTGCGCCATATTCAATACGATCCTTCTAAATACTTGCACTAAAAAAGACTCTAAAAATTCAGGACTATTTCGAGATAAAGTGCTTACAATATCTGCTCAAAAGAGCATTTTTAATATTTTCACACATTCCACTTTTTATTGACGAAATTCATCTGTTGTTTTTTACCTTCATCTTTATTTTTAGATTCAAGCTATTTCCTTTTTCTCATTGTCTCCCCCATCAATTAAACCAGCGGCCATGGGATCAACAACAAGAAAACCAGAATCCATACAAATTTCTGGTACCGCCGCCTTACTAAAGGGAATAAGAACTCTTTTACCTGTATTCAAACGTATTTCAAGCAAATCACCAGCCCCGAAATTAAAAAAACCACACACTTCACCTAAGATTTTCCCCCCACAATCTTGGACACACAAGCCTATTAAATCGACTTGATAAAACTCATCCTCCATCAAATCATCAATTAATTGATCACGCGTCACATAAAGGCGAATACCTTTTAAAGACTCAGCCGCATTACGATTTTCTACCCCTTTAAAACGTACAATCGCCTTATTTTTTTGTATGCGAAGAGTTACAATTTCATAAGAACGCCCCATATCATCATAAAGAGTGCTGTAAAACTTGAAACGCTGTGGCTCAGCACTTAGAATTTTAACAAAAACATCTCCTTTTATACCATGAGGCATACCAATAATGGCAAGATAGACTTTATTTTTAAGCTTTTCTTTATTATACTTCATGCAAAAATATTATCTCTCAAAAATGAACCCTTCAATCTTATAGTTTTCTATTCAATCTTGTTGCCATATGAGACAATCTTCTAAAAGACCTTTCTTGGTAACAAAAAACAAATTAATAAAGGAGAAAGTCTTATGGCAAATATTATGCTATTTTACAAAGATATCACACCAATCAACAAAATTTCCCATAAAAATCTAAAATTTGCTCCTCCAACTGATATGTCTTTTGCCAAGGATACTCATTGGGTTCCTTTAGCAAGTACTGAATATTTTCAAGCAGCGCTAGACTATCCTATTTTATTTATGTGCGCCGAAGATGAACAAAAAAAACGGCACTACACATCCGCAGCTCTTGTCGGTCTTTCTAATGACGAAAATGACTATATCGCTTCTGATAAAAGTTGGAAAAACAATACTTATGTTCCAGCTTTTGTCCGTCGCTATCCTTTTGTTTTGGCACAAATTAGCAATGAAAAAGAACTTTCTGTCTGCTTTGATCAACAGTCCGGTATGTTTAATGAAGTTGCAGGAACAGAACTTTTTAATTCCGATGGCTCTATTTCTCCTTTTATGGAAGAACGTATTCGCTTTCTTGAAAGTTTTAAAATCGCTATGGAGAAAACCTCTGAGTTTATTGATGCTCTTGTAGAAATGGATCTTCTAAGCCAAAAATCCATCAATGTGAAAAACGATAAAGGTCTCTCAGCGCAATTGGAACATTTTTGGGTTGTTGATGAAGAAAAATTGAATAAATTATCAGCAAGCCAACTTGCCAAACTTCATAAAAATGGCTTTTTAGGATTAATTTTTGCGCATTTGATGTCAACACACAATCTTGTGAAAATACTCTCTCTCAAAGGTGAAAAGCAACTTATCAATCGTGAAGAGCAACCCCAAAACAAGAATGGTCATTCTAACGATGAAAAATCTAAAAAGAAAGAAACTCTCAACTAGATAATGCCCATCAAAAACGACAAGAGAAAAGATGAAAATATTCCTCTCATTCCAGCAGACCATGCAATTTTAAAAGCAAGGAAAAATTGGTTAGAGTGTCTTACCCAAACACGTCGTATGTCAGCACAAACAGTGCAAGCCTATGAACGTGATACGCGGCAATTTTTGTCTTTTCTCTGTCAGCACTTAAATCATACACCAACCCTTACAGATCTTGCTCATTTACGCATCAGTGACTTGCGTGCTTATCTTGCTTATCGGCGTACAAACAATATAAGTGCGCGCTCTTTAAGCCGAGGGGTGGCAGGCATCCGTTCTTTTTTCAAATACTTATCACGTGAAGGAATCGTCAATGTTCCCGCGGCTCAACTTATCCGAAGCCCCAAACACCCCAAATTGCTCCCAAAACCTTTAGCGATAAAATCAGCACTTCACATAGTCAAACAAGAAAATCAACTGGAAAATGAACCTTGGATTAGCGCTCGTAATGCTGCTGTCCTCATGCTTCTTTATGGCTGTGGAATGCGAATATCAGAAGCCTTAAGCCTCACACCAGAACAATTTTCTGATCCTAAAAAAACAAGTTTATTTATAACAGGAAAAGGCGGCAAAACACGCCTTGTTCCCCTCATAAAAATTGTTTACGAAGCCGTACAAAATTATCTTCAATGCTGCCCATATCCTTTATTGGATAACCAACCCATATTTCGTGGTGCGCGGGGTGGTCCCCTACAGCCTGCCATTATTCAAAAAGCTGTCCGTAATTTACGTGCAAGCCTTGGTTTACCAGAAACTGCAACGCCTCATACACTGCGCCATTCTTTTGCCACCCATCTTTTATCACGGGGGGGAGATTTGCGCACGATTCAAGAACTTCTTGGGCACGCTAGTCTTTCCACCACACAAATCTATACCCACGTCGATACAGACCATTTGTTAAAAATCTATCAAAAGGCCCATCCCCGTTCCTAAAAACGTCTCATCAAAAAATTAGAGTGTTTCAACCTCAAGTGCCAAAGCATGAACACAAGTAGCTAACTCTTCTTGTAAAACTTTATAAATCGCTCGATGTATTTCTACGCGTGTCATATTAGAAAAAGAAGAAGATAAAATTTTCACTCGAAAATGTGTTTCTCCTTTACCATCAAAAGCATGTTCATTATGAGGATGCCCCTCATGAAGATGACTTTCGTTAATCACTTCAAGCTGTTGCGGATGAAAAGCATCCTGAAGCTTTCTCTGAATTATTGTTTCTATAAACATTTTTCATTCCTCAAACAAAATGAACGTGCAAAAATACACCTTTTTCATAATAGAATAAGTGTGAAAACAAATTTTTCAAAAGTCAATTCTTGTAAAATTAATCAATTTTGCATAAACCAATAATATGACAATAACATCTAAATTATTCGATTCAATTCGCATAAGCTCAAATAAAAAACAAAAAGCTGAGCCAGAAGCACAACAGTGTCAGTGGGAAGGTTGTGAAAAAACAGGGTCCCATAAAGCACCAGCAGGTCGAAATCACGAAGGACAATATTTATATTTTTGTATTGAACACGTACGCGCCTATAATAAAAATTTTAATTACTTCTCTGGTCTTAGCAATAAAGATATCGCAAAATTTCAAAAGGATGCTCTCACAGGACATCGTCCGACATGGCCTACAGATCTGAGCAATGGTACATCGAAAAAAACAGCCGCGAATTATGCAAAGATTCGCTCTGGAACAGCTGCCTATCAAAATCGCATGCGCGATCCCTTCACGCTTTTTACTGGGCAGCATTCAAACAATAAGTTCTCACGAAAATTAAAGCCCTTAGAAGCAAAAGCTTTTGATACACTGGGACTACAGGCAAACGCTTCAGCAGAAGACATCAAAATGAAATATAAAGAGTTGGTAAAAAAGCACCATCCTGATTCCAATGGTGGTAATCGTGCTTCAGAAGAGCGCTTTCGTGATGTTTTACATGCTTACAATTTGCTAAAAAAGTCTGGTTTGTGCTGAAAACATGCGCTTATATGAGTCTATTTTCATTTAGACCATCATTATTTGCGCAAAATGTTACTTTTTTTGCAAAACATTATAGAATACGTAAAAAAATCTTTCTTCAATATCTAAGGCTCTCATTATAGAGCATTGCATAAATACTTTAACTCTTGTATCGTTTCTAATGAATAAATAGCGTCCTCTCCCTTCCAGAAACATAATGACAAATCTTACCGTTGAAAATGTGCCCGATATTACACTTTGTGCTCGCGATCTATTTCATATTGAAACAGATCTGAAAGTCCCTGCTTTTAGCACAAAAAGTCCCCATGTTCCTGATATCGATCCTGATTATCTTTTTGATCAGCAAACAACTTTAGCGATTCTCGCAGGTTTTACCTTTAACCGCCGTGTAATGGTTTCTGGCTATCACGGTACAGGGAAATCAACGCATATTGAACAAGTTGCTGCACGTCTTAACTGGCCTTGTCTTCGCATTAATCTCGATAGTCATGTAAGTCGTATCGATCTTGTAGGAAAAGATGCTATCGTTTTAAAAGATGGCTTACAAATCACTGAATTTAAAGAGGGCATTTTGCCATGGGCTTATCAAAATAATATTGCTCTTGTTTTCGACGAATATGATGCGGGGCGTCCCGATGTTATGTTTGTCATCCAACGCGTTCTTGAAACCTCTGGAAAACTAAGCTTACTTGATCAAAGCCGTGTCATCTCTCCACATCCAGCGTTTCGTCTTTTTGCAACAGCAAATACCATTGGTCTTGGCGATACAACCGGTCTTTATCATGGTACCCAACAAATTAATCAAGCTCAAATGGACCGCTGGTCTATTGTTACGATACTCAATTATTTACCCCATGATAAAGAGGTTAATATCATTTGTTCAAAGGTCAAATCTTTTCAAACGGCTGAGGGAAAAAAGACAATTTCACAAATGGTTCATGTTGCTGATATGGTACGCCAATCTTTTATCAATGGAGATCTTTCAACTGTCATGAGTCCACGTACCGTCATTACTTGGGCAGAAAATACAACAATTTTTCAAGATGTCGGCTTTGCCTTCCGATTAACCTTTCTCAATAAATGTGATGAACTCGAACGTGCCACTGTTGCAGAATTTTATCAACGCGCCTTTGGACAAGAGCTTCCCGAATCACTCATTCATGGTGTTTCGCCTTAAGGAATCTGTCACTCATGGCTACCGATATTGGCGACAACAAAAATCCGGCAAAAGATTCTTCCAACAACACTCTTAATGCTGAAGCTTTTAAAAAAGCACTTTCCGCCTGTATGCGTGCGATTGCAGGCACAAACAACCTTGAAGTTTCCTTTAGTCATAACCGACCATCTTTAAGCGAAAGTTGCGCGCGTTTACCAGAATTACCTCAATACGCAACGAATAAAGACATCACTATTACCCGCGGACTAGGTGATTCCATGGCTCTGCGCAAAGCATGGCATGACAACCGCATTCACATGCAATTTTCTCCACTAGAATCAGAAGCACGTGCTGTCTTTGATGCCCTCGAACAAACACGTGTTGAAGCAATTGGTACTTTAGCCATGGAGGGACTTGCAAAAAATCTTGATGTCATGCTCGCCGATAAATACAAAAGAGCCCATTATCATAAAATTAGCAACCAAAGTGAAGCCCCCATCCAAGAAGCGATTGCACTTTTATTGCGTGAAAAAATAACAAAGCGCGCAGCTCCAAGAGAAGCGGGTTCTGTCTTAGAATTGTGGCGTAAAGAACTCGAACAAAAAGCAGCATCACAACTCAATGAACTCCCACATCATATTTACAACCAACAAGCTTTTGCACAGATTGTTCGCCAAATGCTTGTTACACTCAAAATGACAGTGCAACAAGCTGAAGCTTCTAACAGTGAAAACAATAAAAAATTAAAAAATGCGTGTGAACCTCAAGACCAAAGAGAAGAAGAGAGTAAAAACAAAAAACACGCTCAAAGTGAAGAACAAACCAGCACTGAACAAGAAAGTGATGTGCAAGATGATGGAAAAACACAAGCGACACAATCAAACAACAATGATCAAGCTGACGGCGAGCAAAAAAATGGACCTTGGCAAGAAAAGCCGAGCAAACCCAAACACCTTTTTTCTGATTCGGAACAAATGCAAAGACTTGGCAATTATAAAATCTTCACCCGTCAATTTGATGAAATTTTGGAAGCAACAGATTTTTGTTCTGAAAACGAGTTAGATCACTTACGCCGTTATCTTGATAAGCAAATCAATCATCTGCAAAACATCGTTGGACGTTTAGCAAACCGTCTCCAGCGCCGCTTGATGGCGCAACAAAATCGCAACTGGAACTTTGACCTTGAAGAAGGATATCTTGATACAACACGGCTTCCACGTCTAATTATTGACCCCATGCAACCCCTTTCTTTTAAAATGGAAAGCAACACCCAATTTCGGGACACAGTTGTTTCACTCCTCATTGATAATTCTGGCTCAATGCGCGGACGCCCCATTAGCGTTGCTGCAAGTTGTGCTGATATTTTGGCACAAACTCTTGAACGTTGTGGTGTCAAAGTTGAAATTTTAGGTTTTACCACCAAAACTTGGAAAGGGGGAAAATCGCGCGAACAATGGCTTACCCAAAACAAACTCCATAATCCTGGACGCCTCAATGATTTATGCCATATCATCTATAAAAGTGCTGATACCCCATGGCGTCGCGCACGACGCAATTTAGGTTTAATGATGCAAGAAGGATTATTAAAAGAAAATATCGACGGAGAAGCTTTAATTTGGGCTCATCAACGCCTTTTATCACGGCGTGAACAACGTCGCATCCTCATGGTCATTTCTGATGGCGCTCCTGTTGACGATTCGACACTATCGGTCAACTCCAGCAATTATTTAGAAAAACACTTACGCGCAGTGATTCAAGAAATCCAAACACACTCCCCTATCGAACTCATTGCCATTGGAATTGGTCATGACGTCACACGTTATTATCAACGTGCTGTAACAATTATGAATGCTGAAGAACTCGCCGACGCCATAACAAAACAATTAGAAATACTTTTTAGTGATAAAAGAACTCATATTCATAAGAAATGAACCTGCCTTGAATTAGCAACGATTACATTTTAAAAAATTATCTCTATCATTAAACCATCGGAATTTGATGGCTAACAACCTGAGAAGATAATCCCACAAATTGAATATCGAATTTTAAAGAAGCTTCTACTTTACTGGATGCATTATGAGCTCTAAAAGAAATGCTCCAACCATCTTCAAAAATTGTAATGAGTTTGTTTTTACTTTCTGGTTATATTGCGACTGATAAAGTTTTGCTTAGAACTTTCCATTTACGACCATATCCCAGAGTACCATTCAAATTCAAAGACTGAATAATCACCCATTTTTGTCTCGATCTTGTGTTATTTCATTATATTGAAATACACGTATATAGAAAAATATCTCCACTAGACATAGCTCTAAAATGCTGCTCTCACAGAAAATATAATACCTAAACTTTCACCTTCAGTAATACAAAAAGATAAAAGTTGTATTTATTATACGAAAAAAAAGAGGATATTTTAAACACTAAGAATTTCTTTATAAAAGAATCGGCATAAATGGATTCATAGCAATTTTTCGGCAAAAATTGCTAAAGCAAGCGAAAGCCAACCTGTCCCCTAACCTTCCCAAAACAGTACTCACCACGGGTGATCTATCAACATAAGCTCCCATCTCATGGATAAAAGAAAAAATCTTTACTCACATAAAATATAAGAAAAACACGAAAAAAAATATTACTTCATTCACGAAAAAGAACACACCATTATATATCTTATCCGCACTCCTACATTCTTCCTTGCTTCCAAGCTTATTTCACAACAGCGCCCATATATGGCATAATGCAAAATCCAGAATCATCCTTTACTTTACAAGCTACAAGCCAAAAGCAGAATCCTACTTTCAAGTTTCCAATGTTTTTAAGATAAATCAATATACTTTCAGCGCCTAATATTGCACTTTTATTGCATTAAAGCTCTTCATAAGAAGTATTTCTTTCTCAAATGACGTTGTCCGCACGCCAATTCCTCTTATAACATAGGCAAGCAAATGATTTTTATTAACTCAATATAAGAGTATTTAAAACGCGTAAAATTTTATGATATTGGGCTCTTTCACTCAAATGAAAAATATAAGTTATCATTTTAAATCAATCTATTAATAAACATCAGTTGCAATTTCTGTCACATTGAATCATTTGTAAAAGCATATTTAGCCCCTTCTCAAACAAATGACTTTATCTTTTCCTCACAAGAGAATTTTGAAATAAAAAAGCGTTTTGTGTTGGAGTTCTTACTTAAGTTGGTAAATGATAAAGTATCCATTATAACTAACGTGTCACACCAAGCATAGCGTACAATTTTCTTGGCTTCAGGAAAACAAAAAGACAAAAATCCTTATTTGTGACAAACAAAAGAGGAATCATCTTTTGAATGACATTGATAAAGAGGAAGCTTTACGATGTTAAGAATTGTCCCATAAGGAATCAACATCAACAGACTCATAATAATTTTTACCGAAAAATCACCAAAAGCAAGCGATAGCCAAACTGGCATGCCTATCCCTCCCAAAACAGTACTCTCCACCAGTGAACTATCTGCATACCCTGTTATCTTATCAAAAACAGCAAACGAGCTAGAAAAAGCAAGAGCAAAAAACAGCACTGTATCCAAAGCTGAACCAACCAACGCTGCTGCTAAAGGTGCTTTCCACCATGTTTTACGTCGCAAAGGAGTAAAAACCACAATATCAAGGAGTTGCCCAAATAAAAATGCAAAACTAGAAGCAAGTGCAAGCCGTGGTGTCGCCAATATCCAAGAAACAAAGACACCCGTAAAAAAACCAGCATAAACCACACGCCGCGCAGCAGATGGACCATAAAAACGATTGGTCAAATCATTGATTAGAAAAGCAAATGGATAGGTAAAAGCCCCGTAAGTCAACAGCTCATTCAAATCAAACCAATAGACAGGATATTGAACTAAAATATTAGAAGCCGTGACAGCAAGGCACATTGCAAAAATAGAAAAAACAACATACCTTTTCTTTTGCTGTTCTAATAAAAGACCGCTTGAAGACATTTTTTTTAACCTGGGATATGGAACCAATAAAATGAAACGATCAACCTGCAAAAAACTTAACTTCTAGAACAGAAAACCGAAATCAAAGCATTAATAAACCAAAAAGAATGGCGCTAACAATTATGCTGCCTGTTCAGCCTTTTGCTCACCTTCTTGCTCAGCTTTTTTCTTAATGATTTGGCGTTTTAGCAAACGCGCACGTTGCGACAACTCTTTATCGTCTGCTTTAATCAAAAAACCATCAAGACCACCGCGGTGCTCAACAGAACGCAATGCATTTGCTGAAATACGCAAGCGATAACTTTGCTGTAACACCTCTGAAATCAATGTCACATTGCAAAGATTTGGTAAAAAACGACGCCGAGTCTTATTATTCGCATGGCTAACATTATTACCATACAGAACCGTCTTCCCTGTCAATTCACATGCACGAGACATAAACTTCACCCTTAAACTCTAAGAAACTTTCAAATCCCCATACCCAAAGGACACAATGAACGCAAAACACGCGCAATGCAACCTTGAACGGGCATCATTGGGAAGTTTCTTTCTAATAGGGGGTCGACAACAAAAGGTCAAGTCTTTTATAAAACCTTTTTCATCTCTTGTTGGCTCATTTTTCATCTTTTTCCTCAATAAGGCGTGCAAATTCTGCCAAAAAGCGTACAAAATGTTTCTTTTAATATATACCATGTTAGAATAAAAGCCTATTGTCCCGAAAGGAAGCACAAATCATGAGCAAAAAAGACCCCCCCATGACAAAGCTTCAGGGAAATTCTTGCCGTTTTTCTTCTTTTTTATTTGGAACTTTATGTATTTGTTTTTTTCTTCTCTTCAGTGCATTAGGTATATGGCAAGTACAACGGTTAAACTGGAAAACAAATCTTATCACCAGTACCAATCAGCGCATTCATTTACCCCCCATAAAAGCCCCTCCAAAAAATCAATGGTCAGATGTTACTTTTGAAAAATATGAATATCAACCTGTTATTATCACAGGAAAATTTTTAACAGATAAAAATATTTTAGTCACTGCTGCCGCTCAAAATACTACAGGCTATTGGGTTTTGACTCCCTTACAAACTGCTGATAATATACTGATCTTTATCAACCGTGGCTTTATCCCTATGGATGAACGTAACAATTTTCAAAACACAGAGCAATCGCATACAAATGCCTTATCTCAGCAAAATTCTACCACGGACACAGAACAAACAACGATTATAGGTTTATTACGCATGAGTGAAAAAAATGGATTTTTCCCGCGTAAAAATAATCCTGACAAAAATTTATGGTATACGCGCGATCTCCCCGCTATGGCACAAAAACTTGGTTTGTCCACTGTTGCCCCTTATTTCATTGATGCCAGAAAAACATCCCCACAAGCAAAACTTCCCGTCGTTGGTCTTACGATTATCCATTTTCGAAATAATCATCTCGTTTATGCAATCACGTGGTTTATTTTAGCTGCTGGTGTGTTAGGAGGTTTTCTTTTTCTGCTACGGCAAAAAAACTAAAAAAATACCTCTTCCATCTCAAGTAACAAAAATTTTTAGAATCTTGAAAACTGATAAAGAGAATAAAATCTACCAACTTGCGCCTTTGTTAAATTAAAGATCACAGGCATACAATGAACTTTATACCATCCACAAAAGATTTACGCGACACTCTTTAAAAAATCATCATAAAACGAGGGTTTATTCATTAAAAATGTAATGCCCAAAAATGTGAAGCAATGCATTATCTCCACTCTATAAAAAATTCACTCTTAAAAAACATTGTCATAAACGCTTTTGAAAAATATAAAGTTAAATTTAAAAATGATAGGAAAGATGAGCACTCATTTTTGCCTTTATAATTTTATATTCTTGCTTCATTAGATTATTTCCCATTTCAGAGATTACTCCAATTTATATACGCAATACTTTCGCCTTCATCTAGTATAAAGGCTAATATAGCGGAGAACATACGGATGCATTTTTTGTTTCAAAACTGCTATGAAGATGAGATATTGAGTTATAAGCAACAAAAAAATATTTAATGTCTCAATGAGACTTTTATACCTATCACCACACCTCAAATGAGAGGTTTTTACAGGATAATAGAAAAAGGTGAATCATCCTATATTCTAAAAAGACAGTTTATCCTTTCAGTGTATTTTGCTAAAGGCTTATGCTATAAACGTATAAGCGTGTTTTACTAGAATTTTAACTCTTTCATTTTTAAGGCTTCTGTTATGGGTGTTGTTGCCAAAAATTTTCCCATACCTGATCTTCATCGGGTTCGTCGTGTTCTCTTTTCTGTGTCTGATAAAACGGGTGTGGTTGCTTTTGCACAAGCCCTTCATGCTACTTACAATGTTGAATTGATTTCAACAGGAGGAACAGCAAAAACCCTCATAGCAGCTGGTTTACCCGTAAAAGATGTTGCTGAAGTTACCGGATTTCCTGAAATAATGGATGGGCGTGTAAAAACACTCCATCCTTTGATTCATGGTGCTTTGTTAGGGGTAAGAGAAGATCCTAACCATAGGGAAGCTATGGAAAAGAACAGCATTCATGGAATTGATCTTTTAGTGGTGAATCTTTACCCTTTTGAAGAGACGATCCTTTCGGGAGCTGATGGGCAAACGATTCTTGAAAATATTGATATCGGTGGACCGGCGATGATTCGCGCCGCGGCAAAAAATTATGCTTATACCGGTGTTGTAACAGCGATAAAAGATTATGATTCGATTCTAGCTGAATTAAAGCAGCATAATGGATGTTTAAGCTTATCTATGCGTCATCAGCTAGCAATGCGCGCTTATGCACACACCGCTGCTTATGATACGGCAATAGCATCGTGGTTTGCAAGGGATTTAGAAATTGAAACTCCATCGTGGCAGAGTTTTTCTGGTCATCTTGAAAGTGTTATGCGCTATGGAGAAAATCCACATCAACAGGCAGCATTTTATCGCAATAATGAAAAACGTTTTGGTATTGCAACAGCAAAACTTTTACAAGGCAAAGCGCTTTCTTATAACAATCTGAATGATACAGATGCAGCCTTTGAACTTGTGGCAGAATTTGATCCGCAAAAAACCGCTGCTGTCGCTCTTATTAAACATGCCAATCCTTGTGGTGTTGCGGAAGGAGAAAATTTGAAAGAAG
Source organism: Bartonella sp. AA9NXGY (assembly GCF_042196845.1). Classification (NCBI taxonomy): domain Bacteria; kingdom Pseudomonadati; phylum Pseudomonadota; class Alphaproteobacteria; order Hyphomicrobiales; family Bartonellaceae; genus Bartonella; species Bartonella sp. AA9NXGY. The sequence goes on along the minus strand of NZ_JBHIRB010000012.1, from coordinate 42,383 downwards.
CTTATTTGAAAGCTCTTATGTGTGATAATGTATCGGCATTTGGTGGAATTGTTGCTTTAAATCAAACCCTTGATGAGGAATGTGCTGAAGAAATTGTTAAAATTTTTACAGAAGTGATTATTGCTCCTGATGCCACAATGGCGGCACGTGAAATTATTGCCAAGAAAAAAAATCTTCGTTTGCTCATTACAGGTGGAGTTCCTGATCCACGCTGTGGAGGACTTCTTGCGAAAACACTTGCAGGAGGTATTTTAGTGCAATCACGTGATAACGTGGTAGTCGATGATCTTAAATTGCAAGTAGTGACAAAGCGGGCACCAACTCAAGATGAAATGTGTGATCTTCAATTTGCTTTTCGTGTAGCAAAGCACGTTAAATCAAATGCTATTGTGTACGCGAAAAATAGCGCAACAGTTGGAATTGGAGCCGGACAAATGAGCCGCATCGATTCAGCCAAAATTGCTGCAAGTAAAGCAGCAGAAAGTGCGCAAAGAGCAGGCTTAACAGAAACTCTCACAAAAGGATCTGTTGTTGCATCAGATGCATTTTTTCCTTTTGCAGATGGTTTATTAGCAGCAGCTGAAGCAGGGGCAACAGCAGTTATTCAACCAGGAGGCTCCATGCGTGATGAAGAAGTTATCGCCGCTGCTGATGCACAGGGGTTAGCGATGGTTTTTACAGGAACACGTCACTTCCGCCATTAATAATTTTGCTGCTTTTCTTTTCGTATGAGACAAATGTTTCAAGGAATTTTTCATAATTATCGTATGACTATTGATAACTGTTGAAATGGAAGCAGTTATTCAATCCAAAGAAGCTACACGTGAAGAAGTTTATCACCGCAGAAATGCACATAATTTAGCCAATGCACATAATTTAGCCATTGGTTAGGGATAAGATGTTCTTGTTGATATTTTTAATGGTTACCCTTTCGCATGAGAAAAATGTTAAAGGGACATTATCTTGTATGTAGATGCATACCTGCTATGATATTATAACACAACTCTTTTTAGTAATATACTCTATTCTTAAACTAAAGAGTGTAATGAAAAGTTTGAGTAGAGGATATGAATATTCTACGTTTTTATAGTAATTGGCGCCGTTATCGTCGAACCGTTAATGCGTTAAGTCGTCTTTCAACATATGAACTCAACGATCTTGGAATTTGTCGAGGTGATATTGATTCAATTGCACGACGTTATTCGCGTAGATCTTTATGAAAGTTGTTTGAGATATTTGAGAGAATGCTTTGCTATGAAAAAGCGCGCATTTTGTGGTTTGTTATTATAACTTCATTTTTAGTATAATAACAAAGAGCAGAAGAATTATTTTTCTCGGCCATTGTTATGTATTGTTTCTCGAATTTTCAATGCTTCTGTGATGTACAACATTTGATTTGTAATAATAATTTAGCGTTATTCATATTAAATTAGAACCCCGAATACCGTAAGATTCTCTCATTTCAAATCTGTGTATGTTGAATCAACAAAAACCATTCGCCTGCACGTTACAAGCGGGGAGAGCTGTATGGATAAAAGCTATTAAGAAAAGGCTAAAAATGCCTCTTATGAACCATCTCTAGTGCCAAGAACTGTTACAAACATTGGGCACTGATAAATAGTGTGATAGTGCCGAACTGCTCCTTCATAAGCATAAAGATGGGGGGTGCTTAATGGATTTACCGTTATACCCATCACGGGCATCGTCGCAAAATAGGCTTGGAAGCATTAAGGGATTTTTCTTTAAAATAAGTCCGTGAATATACAATACAATAGCGCTCTGTTTTTCGTGAAGAGCGTAATCCTATTAATGCAACTCTCTCAGAGAGAAATATTGATCCCAACAGCACACTTAAAAACTTATAGAAGATAAGCAACGGCTTAATTTTCTCTCCATATCTTTAAAGGATCAAAATCCTTAACTAGTACTCATCTGTCAACAATGGTCTTTCAAAAAACCTTTTTTCTGGAGCCAATCCCTTTTAGCATCACCTCATGAGATTCTATGAGCAAACCTTGCCTAAAAACATCCAACCCATACTCTAACAAAACTCTTCATGTATAAAATTGATATGATCTTCAAATTTTGAGAATATTACCACAATAAACAATAATGTTTTGCGACACGCAAAATAAAACGCAATATACTATGGGTTGGAACAATGTTCTAATTTTTTATCAAACGCTTTACGGATAAAACGCCAACGAACTTTTTCCTGAAATGCAGGACGAAAATATAAAACAATCTGTTGTGTCCGTTGTGGACCTGTTAATTCTGCAAAATCAATCGAATCTTCAAGACAAATATCTGCGTCAGGCGATATAAAATACCATATTTGTTCACTCTTCACGTTCTCGTTCTTTACGGCTAAACACACACGTTTGCCATCATAGTTAACTTCAACTTGTGGATGAAGATGAAACCGAACAGCAACATAATTTTGTTCATTTTGCACACTTTTGTGTCTCTTTCTCCCTTTATTTGGCATAAAAAAGCGATCAAAACCCTCAATCATATCTCCATTTGTCGCCAAAATAAGACCACGCTCATGAATAAGATTAAAGGGTCGCACATAACCATTATGACTCGCAATAAAACCTGTCTTCTCTGAATCCTCTATACGGCACACTTGAACATCTGTTGGTCCATCAAACAAAAATGGCGCGCCATTTTTCTTTTTATGATAAAAAGCACCCACTGAACAATCATTAAGCGTAGCTGTTGAATGTGCTGCAGTAACACGCCCTAAATGTCGATACTCTTCCCGCCCATCAGGATTAACACCGGCATTGATAATAAAACGGTGCCCTTGTGAAGACATTTCAAAAGACAAACACCCCGAACAAGCCTGCTGTGCTACAGAGCGAGGTGGAAACTTTCCTGTATCTGCAAGCACTGTTGTCTGATTGGCTTTTAAGCGCTGAAATCCTGAATAACGGGCATAACTAAAAGGATGTCCTCCTGTTTCATCAAGCTCCAAAAGTGATGATAATCGTTCCGATACAAGGGGACCAACCCCATTAAAATGGGCCAACGTTTGATCCTCATGGATAAAGAATCGTAAAGCTGGCAACATACGCTCAACAGAATCAATCAAAATACGGGGTGCTGTTTCATTGCTACGCATAAAAAGATGCCGTAACGACAATAAATCCGATAACAAATTCAGCAAAATAACAGGACTACGGGAAATATGCCCACCATCAACTAGGATTTGACGGGAAAGCTCCTCTATAAGTGTGGTTTGTACCTTTTTTTTCACTGCCGCTGAAACAGGCAAAGCAAGAGATGCGAATGTCAAAGCCACTGCTGCTTGTAAACGTTGATCATTGTGCTCCATACTACAAACTGTTACGCGCAAATAACGAAATTGCAAACCAAGTGCACGTAAAAAGCGTTTTTCAAACCGTTCACTTGCCCCTTCTAACAACATTTTCGAATGACAAATCCATGAAATCAAGCGCCGCGCCACAACAGGATCACTCCAAGCAAGCCCTTTTACCTTCTTACCAGCATGGTCAAACCAGTCTTCTAAAAGAGAGCGTGCATGTGCAGAAGCTAAATCACTTCCTGCTGCCTCCATATGGCGCAACCAATGAAAATCATGTAGAGCCGCTTCCCATTCTAGCGTTGGTGGAACCAATGAAAACGGCGAAACAGCACCAGAATGAACAATGTGACCAGCAAAAGCAAAACGACCATGATAAAATTCATGCGCCATCATCGGATCAGCTACATGCAAATCCATGGGATGCGCTAAAATTTTATGAGGACGAAACCCTGAAAATCGCCAACGAAACAATGGTCCAACCCATAAACGCCGCATAACATTCTGTATCGTATCGATACAGGCTGCCACTTTTACCTGAGGAGCTTTTACCGCAACCGCCAAAATTTCATCTCCATTTATGCTGAATCAAATACAATTTCGACCATTTTTGTAAATGAAGCGTTAATTAAGCAATTTTTCGTAAGCGCGCAGCGAAAAAACCATCCATTCCTAAAAATACGGTTTTCTCAGCATCAAAATTTTTATGACAAAAATCCGCAGGCGTTGTCCGTAACATCCCCCCACAAAGCAAATGTTCCAGTGCTCCCATTTCCTCTGGATAAATAGGGTCTAAAACAATGTCATTGCGTGTCGATAAAATTTTCTCAATAAGATGTTCACCTTCTTCTCTTGCCAATGAACAATTGGAAAAAACAATCCGCCCCCCCTCCTTCACCAAAGAAATTGCTGCGACAAGCAAATCATATTGCAACGCCGCTAACTTGACGATATTTTCCCTCGATTTCGTCCATAAAATATCCGGATGACGACGGATTGTTCCTGTAGAAGAACAAGGAGCATCAAGAAGAACCACATCAAAAAGCTGTGTGGGATAGAAATTTCTCACATCGCCCTGCCAAATGTGAACTGAAAAATGAAGCCGTTCCATATTTTCTTTTAAACGCTTTATGCGGTTAGCAGAAAGCTCAATTGCAGTCACCTCAGCCCCTTGCAAAGCCAATTGTGCTGTTTTTCCTCCAGGGCTCGCACAAAGATCAGCAACGCGTTTACCCTCAATATTCCCAAGTAAACAAGCAGGCAAAGCTGCTGCAAAATCTTGGACCCACCAAGACCCTTCACGATAGCCTGGTAAATCAGAAACAGAACACTCCAGACGCTTCAATCGAACAGAACCATTGGGCAATACCACACCGCCAAGCCTTTCAGCCCATCCACCACTATCAGATTTCACTGTCAAATCGAAAGGAGGTTCCACACTTTGAATTGCGATAATCTTATGCGCCTTTTCTGTTCCATAAGCTGACACTAAAAGCTGTCCAAACCACGCTGGAACACCTTCAATGGTAGAAACTTGTTGACGTAAAGGCTCTGCCTCACGTGCAACATTGCGCAAAAGAGCATTCACCACCCCTGAAAAACGGCGCATTCGAGGATCAAGTTTCGCCACACGCACAGCTAAATCAATAGCCGCATGATCGGGAATATCAAGATAAAGAATTTGTGCAACACTGATATGCAAAAGATGCTGAAGTGAAAGTGCTTGTGAAGGCAAAGGACGCGCCAAAAAGCGTGAGAGAGCCACCATAATCTGCCCTCGATGACGCAATGAAGCTGTTAAAATAGCCCGACATAACAAACGATCTCGTTGTGAAAGCTTCAAATATTGTGGATGTCCGTGTTCATTATCCGTCAAACCAGACAGAGGCGTGTACTTATCAATTACCGCCCCCAAAAGACGTACACACACCTGCCGAACAGCTAATCCTGGAACATTTTTTTCAGACACATGCCCCGCTTTTTTGTGTTTCAAAACACCACCTTTATATCACAGTTTTCTCAAAATCTCCCTCAATAACTCTATGAACGAGATCTTTTTGAATTTTCATAACGAAGCCAAGAAGGACGTTTTGTAACACGCTGAAAAGAACTGTTTTCTTGTTCACCTAATACATGAGCCTGACCACTATGAAAATCTGCATAATTCATCCCGCTGCTTTTTTCATGTATAGCGTCTTCTTTATTCCATCCCACACTTTTGGTAAGAGCCCCTTTCATCTCTTCTGCTTGCCGATAAAGAGCAGCAATACGATTTGCAGTTGCTGGATGTGTCGAAAAAAGACTATCCGCTCCCTCACCGCTCAAAGGATTAATAATAAACAGATGCGCGGTTGCTGGATTATGCTCTGCTTCTTCATTATATACCCCATGCGCCCCATCAGCAATTTTACGCAATGCCGAAGCCAACCATAAAGGATTACCACATATTTCAGCCCCTCTCCGATCCGCAGCATATTCCCGTGTACGGCTAATCGCCATTTGCACCAGCATCGCTGCAAAAGGCGCCACGAGCAATGCAATAAATCCTCCAATTGCCCCAGCGCCATGAGAATCTTCTGAAGAGTTACGCTGTCCTCCCATAAAGAAAGCAAAATTACCAAGCATTGAAATTGCCCCTGCAATCGTTGCGGTTAGAGTCATTGTTAACGTATCACGATGCTCAATATGTGCGAGCTCATGCGCCATAACGCCGGCAATTTCCTCAGCGCTTAACCGCTCTAACAACCCAGTACTTGCAGCAACAGCTGCATTTTGCGGATTACGTCCCGTTGCAAAAGCATTTGGCTGTGCATTCTCAATAACATAAATTTTTGGTTGAGGAAGAGAAGCTTTTTTAGCTAAATCGCTTACAATCTTATAATAAACTGGTGCTGAATGCTGATCAACTTCACGCGCCCCGTACATGCGTAAAACGATTTTATCTGAATTCCAATAAGAAAAAAAGTTTAAACCACTTGCCATTAAAAGAGCAATGACCATGCCACCACCCCCTCCAACAAGATAACCAACTCCCATAAAGAGAGCAGTTAAAAAAGCCAAAAGCATAGCTGTACGCATTATATTCATTACTCAAAAAACTCCATGATAAAAGTCAATCAATACTATATGATGGTGTTTTCTTTCTGCTTCTTCAATGGAATAGGTGTAAAATGAATAAAAAAGATGAGAAAACAAGCAAAAAAAATGCAACTGACGTTAAACAGCAATCTCTTTCTCCCGCAGCACAACGCGCTCTCCAAGAAGCTGAAGAAAGACGAAAACACGCAGCAAAAAAAGAACAACCTTTAGAAAATGGTGGACGCGGCGGCAAGGACCCTTCCCGCTATGGAGATTGGGAAATTAAAGGCCGCGCCATTGATTTTTAAAACCATTGATTTAAAAAAACCAACGCGATTTAAACAAGCAGCTTTTTAAAGAAGATCCGTTTTTGATAGACAAAAACGGATAATATTTATTTTTCTAAAGCTTTTAAAAACACGTTGATTAAACAACCATGCTTCTTATGCTGTAGCAGATTCTGCTTCAGCCGCTGCAGCTGCTTCTTCTGCCGCTTGCTTTGCTGCTGCTATACGTTCTTGTGCTTTTTTACCCGGTTCACCTTTATGTGGATTATTACGAGTTGGACGCTTTTTCAAGCCAGCTGCATCTAAAAACCGTAAAACGCGATCTGTTGGTTGAGCCCCTTGCCCAAGCCAATATTGGATACGTTCTTCATTAAGTTTCACCCTCGGTCCATCTTTAGGCAACATTGGATCCCATGCACCAACACGTTCAAGAAACCGCCCATCGCGCGGACTACGAACATCTGCAACGACGATATGATAGTAAGGACGTTTTTTTGAACCTCCACGGGACAAACGAATTTTCAATGCCATATTTTATCTCCTATTGTCAGCTCTGGCTTTCGTTTAAATTGACTTTTTTGTTTTTTGCTCTTCAGCAATAACTTCATGATGACTCACAACTTCTTTAATAATAAATTTTAAAAATCTTTCAGCAAAATCAGGATCAAGATGACTATCTATAGCCAATTGCCGCAAACGCGCTACCTGATATTGCTCACGCAGAGGATCTACTTTAGGCAAATCATAACGGGCTTTTAAGCGCCCAACAGCTTTCGTACAACGAAACCGCTCTGCTAAGATATGAATCAAGGTTGCATCAAAATTATCAATGGATGCTCGTAAATGTGCCAATTCGTTTAATACTGTTTCCTGCATTATATTCCTTTCCCTCTTTACATCTTATTTTTTCTTAGGATGCTGAGGAAAATTTCCCCCATCGACAATGCCATTGGAAAGACCAGGAAATGTAGGTCCACGCTTAGGAAGTCCGGGCAAGAGCTTCCCTCCATTACCATTTTCAATTTGCTTTTGAAGCATTGAGAATTGCTTTGGATCCAATCCCGACAAATCCGGTATAGCTGGAGAATCCCCTCCCAAGTTTCCCATACCACCAAAACCCATTTTGGAACCAAGGCCTCCCAACATTTTTCCCATAAAACCACTTTTTCCTTTACCACCCATGGCTTTCATCATATCAGCCATTTGGCGATACATCTTCAAAAGTTTATTAATATCAGCCGCTGTCGTACCAGACCCCTTAGCAATTCGTTGTTTGCGGCTATGTTTTAAAAGCTCTGGATTCGCCCGCTCTTTGGGTGTCATAGATGAAATAATGGCCAATTGACGATCAAACAAACGATCATCAAACCCCGCAGCCGCAATCTGCTCTTTGACCTTCCCCATTCCTGGCAACATGCCCATAATACCGCCCATTCCACCCAGTTTTTTCATTTTCTGCAACTGTTCTGCAAGATCATTCAGATCAAATTTTCCGGCTTGCATTTTTTTTGCAAAAGCAGCAGCTTTCTCGTGATCCATTGTTTCAGCAGCTTTTTCAACCAAAGAAACAATATCCCCCATTCCGAGAATACGATCAGCAATACGACTGGGATGAAATTCTTCTAAAGCATCTATTTTTTCACCAGTTCCAATTGCTTTAATTGGTTTACCTGTAACAGCACGCATAGAAAGAGCAGCGCCACCACGCCCATCACTATCCATCCGTGTTAAAATAATCCCCGTAATCCCGACACGCTCATCAAAAGAACGAGCAAGATGAACGGCATCTTGCCCCGTCAAACTATCAGCCACCAACATAATCTCATGAGGAAGGGAACATGCTTTAATTTCAGCCAATTCGAGCATCAAAGCTTCATCAATATGATTACGTCCTGCTGTGTCAAGAAGAAGCACGTCATAACCACCCAATTTAGCAGCCTGTACGGCACGTGATGCAATATCAACGGGCAGCTGACCCGCAATAATAGGCAAGCTTGCAAGTTTTGCCTGTTCTCCCAATTGGCGCAATTGCTCCTGTGCAGCGGGACGGCGTGTATCTAATGACGCCATGAGAACTTTTTTATTGTGCTTATCAGTAAAACGTTTTGCAAGCTTTGCTGTTGTGGTTGTTTTTCCCGAACCTTGCAAACCAGTCATCATGATAACAACTGGAGCTGGTGCATTTAAATCACTCAGAACGCTTTCACTTCCAAGAATATGAACCAATTCATCATGAACAATTTTAACCACCATTTGGCCTGGTTTAATTGATTTAACGATTTCGGCCCCAACAGCTTTTTCCCGAACTCTATCGGTAAAAGAGCGCACAACATCAAGAGCAACATCAGCTTCCAATAAAGCGCGACGAATTTCACGCAGCGCCTCTACAACATCCTGATCCGATAAAGCGCCACGTCCCGTCAAATGAGACAGGATAGAACCAAGTCGCTCTTGCAAGGATTCAAACATCATTTACCTCATTGTTGCATAACAAACAAACCAAAATAGCATCCGAGAACGCATCGCGCCGTCGGATGTTGACCTCTGAGATCTCTTTATACCCTTAAACTGGGGTCTCAGTCGGTGGCTCCAAGTTAATTTTGTCACTGAAAGCTTGCTCCTTCAAACAATAAAACCCCAGCTTTGTCAAGTTTTATCATAAAATATCTTTTTATACGAAGAAATAAAAACAACAAATACTATACTTCAAAACTTTCAACTTCAACACGCATAAAACAACCTGTTTCCTGTTCCATGCTCCATAATTTTCCGCTAGAGATATCAAACCAAACACCATGCAATGTCAAAAAACCTTGATCTTTGCGAAGCTTTATCCACGGAAACGTCTCTAAATTTCTCAACGAATGGCGAATAGAAAGCTGCTCTAATGCCGTCTGTTTTTCTGGCCAAGACAGCGACTTATTATTCAAAACGATTTCTGCTGCTGGTGCTAAGAGACTTATCCATTGACCGATAAAATCATTTGATAATAAAGATTTATATGTCTCATTAAGAGCAGTACGAATGCCTCCACAATGGGCATGACCAAAAACGACAATATGTCTCACCTCAAGCAATTGCACAGCATATTCAAGAGCTGCTGATGTTGCGTGATATTGGTCATCAGGAGAAAAAGGAGGAACCACATTCGCCACGTTGCGCAGGGTGAAAATTTCCCCTGGCTTAGCATCAAAAATCATTTCTGGTACTGCACGCGAATCACAACAAGCAATGACCAAAACTTCAGGTTTCTGCCCCTCAATCGCCAATTGCTGATAATCTGCTATTTTATATAAAAAATGATTGTTTATAAAGTTTTGGTAACCACTTAAAAGTCTTTCTGGTAAATGCGCCATTCTCTCTTTACTTTTGCTTCTTTTTTTACTTTCATTTTGTATATTTTAAAAAACAAACTATTAACATACAAAAATACTAAAAGTGCCCTTTCCTTGAAGCAAAATATTTCTTTAAAGTACAAAATATTACTAAAAAATAGCAAAAACAAACTCATTCTTTCCAAATAAAGAGCTATTTTCTTTAGAAAGAAGGTGTTACAGTATATAAAAAATATAATGGTCTGCTTTTAATAAAGACCCCTTAAGAGCAAAAAGGGAGAGTGAATGTGTTGCAACAAAAAAAAACAGAGACAAAAAACACCCAAGATAAAATAGAACAAATCCTTTTTGCCCAAACCGATAAAGAAGATATTGCTTATTACGAAAATGAAGAACTTCAAAAAGCCACAGCCATCGCGGTAAAAGCTTTTAATCTCCATCAGACGGGAAAAAATACCATCTGCTTTGAGCAAAATTTAACCCGTAGTAACAGACCTATAACCGTTATCACGCTTGTCAATGATAACAAACCCTTCCTTCTCGATTCTATTTTAAATGTTTTTAATCAACACAAAAACCATATCTATTTGATTGCACACCCCATTATTGATTGTGCTTCTGGAAAACGCATCAGTCTGATGCAAATTCACATCGAGTCATTAAACAAACAGCAAATACAAAAACTTGAAAATGAACTCACCTTAGTTCTTGAACAGGTTAATGCTGCTGTACAAGACTGGAAACCTATGCTTGAAGAAGTTGAAAAGCAGATTCATGCCTACCAAATAAGTCTTCCCCCACACTACAAACAAGAAGGCGAAAAAGCTATTGAATTTCTTCACTGGCTAATGGACGATAATTTCATTTTCCTTGGTATGCGCACTTACAACTTCATCAAAGACCAAAAACCCCTAAAATCCTTTACAGCCAGTAATATTGAACTTGGTATACTCACGGATGCTTCTATTCATATTGTTGACGATAAAAGCATGAAAGAACCTCCTCAAGAAGTTTTATCCTTCATGGAAAGCGATAATCTGTTTATCGTGACAAAAGCGAACAGCCGCTCCAAAATTCACCGTTCTGTTTGGCTCGATTATATTGGTCTTAAAATCTTTGATAAAGAAAACCAACTCTGTGGAGAATTACGCATTGTAGGGCTTTTTACCTCCTCAGCTTATACACGTTCTATTTTGCAAATTCCTTTCTTAAAAGAAAAAGCCCGAACTATTATTCAACGTCTTGGACACAATCACGCCGATTATTCAGGAAAAGCACTCATCAGTGCTTTAGAAACCTATCCAAGAGATGAAATGTTTCGCTCTGATGTTGATACATTGACAGAAAACACTAAGCTTATTCTACAATTAGATGAGCGCCCACGTTTACGAGTTCTTGCCCACACTGATTCTTTTGGACGCTTTGTTTCTATCCTTGTCTACGTACCGCGTGACCAATATAGCAGCAGCCTGCGTGAAAAAGTTGGCGAACATTTTGTTGAGCTTTATAAAGGTGACTTTTTTGAATCTTATCCGCTATTTTTGGAAAGCCCCCTTATACGTGTCTATTATATCATCCATCGCAAAGGAAACGAAACTGTTCCCCTTCATGAGCGCTCCACACTTGAACAACATGTACGTTCGATTGCACGAAGTTGGGAAGACAGGGTTCAAGCCATCGCTCTTACCCAGAAAATAACAGAGCAACAAACACGTCTAGCCAGCGAATTCCCCAACAGCTATCGTGATTTATTTTCAGCTGAAGACGCTATTAACGATGCCGGACATATTCTAAGTCTTCATGATGAAAAGCCCCTTTTCGTGATCTTTTATCACGCACAAAACAAAGAAAAACAGTGCATTTCTCTTCGGCTTTTTCACCGCCATGAAGCACTTGCCCTTTCCAAACGTGTACCACTCCTTGAAAATATGGGGTTTCGCGTTATTGCTGAACAAACCCTTGAATTACCAGATGGCAATGGGCGCTCTGTGTATCTTCATGATATGCAGCTAGAAAGTACTTTCCAACGCTGTATCAATTTTGAAAAAGACGGTCAAAAACACGCCGAAACCTTTGAAGCCATTTGGGCACAAAATGCTGATAATGACGGCTTTAATGCTCTCACCCAAACAGCTGAGCTTGATTGGCATGAAATTGTTATTTTGCGCCATTATGGGCGCTATCTCCAACAAGCTGGAATTCCTTATTCGCAAGATCGCGTTGCCCAAACTTTAAATGCTTATCCTGACATTACCCAAGATCTTTATGCTTTATTTCATTTAAAATTTCATCAAAGCCATACAGAAAAAGAACGAAAAAAAAACCAACAAGTTATTCAAAAGCGCATTGAAGAAAAATTACGGAAAGTCTCTGGTTTAGACGATGATCTCATTTTACGCCGTTATTGTAACCTTATCGAGGCGAGTTTACGAACGAATGCCTTTACGACTCTTCCTGATGGAAGTCCACGGCGTATTTTAGCCACCAAATTAAATCCACGCCAGATTGAAGGTTTGCCTGAACCGCGCCCTTACCGAGAAATTTTTGTTTATGGACCAGAAGTTGAAGGGGTCCATTTGCGTTTTGGACCTATCGCTCGTGGCGGCATTCGTTGGTCTGACCGTGCATTAGATTACCGCACCGAAGTGCTTAGCTTAGTCAAAGCCCAACAAGTTAAAAATGCGGTTATCGTTCCTGCAGGTGCAAAAGGTGGATTCTATCCCCATCGGCTTCCCCAAACAAATGACCGTGCTGTCATCATAGAAGCAGCACGACAAGCTTATACAGACTTTATAACAGCTTTGCTCTCCATTACAGACAATCTGATTAACGGCAAAATAAGTTCTCCCCACAATGTCATCTGTCATGATGACCCTGATCCCTATTTTGTTGTTGCAGCGGACAAAGGAACAGCAACTTTTTCTGATACAGCCAACGCCATCAGCCAAGCAAACCACTTTTGGCTTGATGATGCTTTTGCCTCTGGAGGTTCAGCAGGTTACGACCACAAAGACATTGGTATTACAGCTAAAGGTGCATGGGAAGCCGTCAAAAGACATTTTAGAGAGTCATTTAATCACGATATTCAAACAACGCCCTTCACCTGTGTCGGTGTTGGCGATATGTCTGGTGATGTCTTTGGCAATGGAATGCTGCTTTCCAAACAAACAAAATTGATTGCCGCTTTTGATCACCGCGATATCTTTATTGATCCAGATCCGAACATAGACGAAAGCTATGCAGAGCGTACGCGTCTCTTCAGACTACCTCGCTCAAGCTGGCAGGATTACGATAAAACCAAATTATCAAAGGGCGGTGGTATCTTCTCACGAAAAGAAAAAACCATTACCCTCTCACCTGAAGCAGCACAAGCCATTGGTTTCGAAAAACAAACAGGAACACCCTTTGAAATTATCTCTGCTCTTCTCAAAGCCCCTGTTGATCTTTTATGGTTCGGTGGCATTGGTACTTATATCCGCGCAACAACCGAAAACGATGCCCAAGTAGGTGATCGTGCAAATGATGCAATACGCATTACCGGAGAACAAGTGCGTGCAAAAATTATTGGTGAAGGAGCTAATCTTGGTGTTACACAACGTGGACGGATTGAATATGTCTTAAATGGTGGTCGATGCAACACGGATGCCATTGACAATTCTGCTGGTGTGAATTGTTCTGATATTGAGGTCAATCTCAAAATTGTTCTTGCATCAGCACTACGTGCCAAAACGTTAACCCGCGAAGAACGCAATAAGCTCTTGAAAAAAATGACGCCTCAAGTCGAGCAACTTGTCTTGCGCAACAATTATCTACAACCTCTTGCGCTTTCTTTGTCGGAAAACCAAAGCACTACTGATTTGCCCTATCAAATACGCTTTATGCACGACTTGGAACAAAAAAATCTTCTAGATCGCAGAGTTGAAATGCTTCCTGATGAACAAGTTTTACAGCAAAGAACAACCCAAGGCAAAGGTCTTCTCCGCCCAGAACTCGCCGTTATTTTTGCCTATGCTAAATTGACCTTAAAAGAAGAAATTGCTAATAGCCCCATTGTTGATGATCACTATTTCAATACAGCCCTGCTGAACTATTTTCCAACCCAAATTCAAGAAAATTTTAAGAAGGAAGTTATTAACCATCAATTGCGTCGTAATATTATCGCAACGCTGATTGCCAACGATATTGTAAATCGTGGAGGCCCCACTTTTGTTAATCGATTACACGATGCAACAGAACAAAAAGCTGAAAATATTATTCGCGTTTTCATTGCCATCCGCGATGGTTTTGAAATTCCTCAATTGTCTGAGCAAATTGATAAGCTTGATAATAAAATACCCGGTCTTGTCCAAAATAAATTCTACGCAACAATGACCCCAATGCTCTTTGAAACAACCAATTGGGGTTTGCACAACATAGATCTCTCACGTCCATTAGAAGAAATTGTAAAAACAATAAAACAAGCCCGTAGCGTTATTGAAAAAGAGCTTATGCATTCTCACGGCAACGATATTAAGCAAAAGATTGAAGAAAAAGCATTACACTACAGCGAAGAGGGAGCACCAAAAGCATTAGCGAAACAATTAGCTCTCTTGGAAGCTGCTTCAACAATCTGTGATATTTCTTTGATTGCAAAACAAAGCAACAGTGATCTTATTAAAACCGCAGAGATCTACTTTTCACTTGCGCAAATCATTCGTATAAACCGCATTAACGAAGCAAGTCGTATAATTCCTGTAGTAGATTATTATGATAGTATGGCTTTAAGCCAAGCCAAAGAAAATGTTTCTGAAAGCTTTCGGCAAATCGTTATGAAAATCCTCAAAAATTATGGAAAGAAAAAAGATCCTTTTGACACTTGGAAAAAAACAGAAGAAGATCATATTCACAACATTACAAACCGCATTAGCGCCCTTATTGAAAATGATCTCAATATTTCTCGTTTTACTTTTGCAGCAGGATTGATTTCTCAACTTCAAAATATTGGCTTTCAAACCTAAAGAAAATACAAAACGACCCTCTCAATCTCCCGTTCTATCCCACCACCACAACAAACCAACTAAGACAGAGCAGAAGTTTGCATTTTAGACATAACACCAAAAATAAAAATCTCGCTATTTATCACAATAGAATTGTTTGCAACAATTTCAAAAAAACAACAGGATTGATTTCTCACCCTAAAAACATAAACTTTCAGACTTAAAAGCAGTAAAGAAAGGACTAAAAATGCCCCTCATAAACCGCCTCAAGTGCCAAAAGCTGCAGTAAGATTGAGAATTAGCAAATATAAGCAAATATAATATGATGATGTTTTCCCCTAGCTTGTTACTCCGTAACCGAAAAGATGATGGTGCTTAATGGCTTTATCCTTATACCATTCACAGGCGACATCGTGAAATAGGAAGCACTGAGAAATATTTTTTTAACAAATGCGTAAAATCGAATAAAAAATGACAGTAAAGATGGATGTTGATTTTCCCCTTTACAACTTCATATCTTCCTACAACTAGGCTATTTACTTGTTTTAAGAGGTTACACCCAAACAGATATATGCAATATGCTCATTCCATATATAAAGACAAAGGTTCCTAAAAAGAACCACACCACCTGTATAAAAAGGCAATTCAGCATACTTTAAAATACCACTTTTCCATACAAACACTGTTACTATATGTAGTTTGACATAAGATTTTGTACTAAGTGAAAAGAGGTTGGACGAGTTAGGAGTAGGTGGTAATTTTTTATTTTTATAGCTATTTTTTTACCATTAAATACGCATTTTGTTAAAATAAATTTTTAACACTCTAAAATTGCAAAAAAGTGTGAAAATCAGAAAAAGTCGAAATTTGGTAGTAAAGATGAAAAAAGGCTTCGGTACAATACCTAAAGTGGAGCAAGACGACCAAGTTTTAAAAAGCCTAATTTTACCCACCCATTGTTAATGAGCAAGGAAAGAACGGGAGCGCCATCCGCATTTTTAGGCAAAGCACCCAAAATAAAAAATAACGCTTGAAGATTATTGGCTTGCGCGGGAAATAAGCGCTGCAGAGTGTCAAGAAGCTTCATAGACTGAATAAGGACAAGTTCAAATTTTGCTGTCAAATATCCTTCATCATCAAAAGAAAAAGGTCCACTAATACGCACTGCACCACCTGTATGAAAAGTCAATTCACCTTGCTTTAAAAGTCCACTTTTTCCATACAGTCGTTGTTGCCAATTTTTTTCTTCATCTTCAGACAGAAAAGACATGTCATTTAAAATCCATTTCAAATTGCCATCAATTTTAGGAATATCAACAAAAGAAGATTTTAAAAAGGGAGAAGCATCAAAACCGTCAAAAGTTATATGTCCCGATAAATTATTCTTTTCATGTTTTAGATCAAAACGCAAAAATTCTGCCGTTATTTTTTGAAGCATATCTTGTGGCTCTAACGGCTGAATAATCACGTCATGCGTATTTTGCAAAGATGCCGGATCTTCAATATTTTCTTGTGTCGTTTTTTTATCTGTCGTTGGTGCTCTTAATGCTTCTTGAAGCTTTTGATCTTCAGGGGAAGAGGAAAAAGATGAAATCTCAAGCCCTTCAGCTATAAACTTCAATGTTTTACCCGTTTTCCAATAAGGCTCTGTTTCAATCACCAAATTGCGCCAATGCGATACTATGGGAGTTTTTCCGGAAAAAACAATTAATGCAGGAGAATGAACATTAAACTCGACCAAATGAGGTGCGTAAATTGGTGCACCAGCTGTCAAACGCCCCGTCGATAAAGAAACCCCATGTAAAGGCCAAGAAAATTGAAACTTGTCACAAACAACACCGACACGTAAAGGATAACCATCCCTGTGCACATTCTCACATACCGCCGCCATATTATGGGAAGATACTTTTGTGAATATATTAGAAACATAGTCTTCTATTTTACGCGAAAAAAAAACCAGAGTGCGCTATAAATAAATATCAGAGCAAGACAAAAGAGCCCACAAATTAAATAACTCAAAGAAAAACTTTTTTGTGATGATGGTATTTGAAAGGATTTAGACAATATTCAAACTTTCTTTATCTCTTAACTTCCTCCCCACCCTAAAAAGGATAAAGATTCCCAACCACGTTCAGTTTATACACAATCCAACTTCTTAATCCACCGGATTTTATCTACTGATCACTTCAAGAAGTCCCTATACATCGTTCTAAAGTACAGTATCTCATAAGCTCAATAAACAAGATTTTCTTAAAAAAACCCATTACACCCTTTAACAAAAAACACCTCATGTGTAAAGTTTTACATAGATTTTCTACCTCTAGCTTAAACCATACTGTTTTACAGCACAACAAAAATGATAATGAATAGTGTTTCTTAACGATAAAGCCATTGAGCCCCCCATCTTTACGCTTATGGAGACCCCAAAGCCAGCACCATCATTATATTTGGCTAGCCCCCAAATGTTGCGACAGCCCTTGGCACTTAAGACAGTTCATAAGAAGCATTTTTAGTCTTTTCTTATACAGTTTTTGCCCACACGCCAGCCCTACTTGTGACATGCAAACAAGAGGTTTTTATTGAGTCAACATACACAGGTTTGGAATGAAAAAACCTTACTATATTCGGGGTTCTCATTCAATATACAAAACCGTGAATTACCTATATAAATCAATTCGTTGTCAACAATCACACAAGTACGGGCGGTGTACAAAAAATCTGGTGTAATGCGCTTTCAAACCATTGGCTCAAAGCTCGATCATAGATTAAACGACCTTTCAAATGTGCACAAGCAGGTTGAGCACCTTTTTCAGTCAATTTATGTGCCGAACGCACGACCAAACGCCGCATCATAGCGCGTGTAAATTCAGCATGAAACTGCAAACCCCATGCATTGTTTCCATAACGAAAAGCTTGTGTAGGATATGTATTCCCTGTTGCCAAAAGCATTGCCTCTTTCGGTAAATCATAAATACCTTCATCATGGAAATGGTAGACCATCTCTGGCCAATTCATCAATTCCTTCCCTTGTGGGGTTGCTTCTAGTGGATACCAGCCGACTTCAACAGTCCCATCACTTCTTGTACCAACGCGCCCCCCTAGATTTCGCGCTAACATTTGTGCTCCAAGACAAATACCCAAAAAAGGCTTATTTTCCTTTAGTGATAACGAAATCCAATCAATTTCCTCACCAATATAGGCTTCGCTGTCATTCACACTCATCGGTCCCCCTAAAATAACAACGCCGGCATAATGCTCTAATGTATCAGGGAGTTTTTGTCCAAAAATAGGACGATAAATATCAAGAACAAAACCATTTTGTTGTAAAAATTTTCCCAACCGACCAGTATAGGTAGAGCGCCGATGAATAACGACAGCAATCCTTGGTTTGTTATTTTTTTGTTTTTTATCAAGACATCTCTGATTTAAAAACATTTTTTAACCAATCACCTCTGCTACCAAGCAAAACTTTATTTTTAAAGCATAAGAGAATAATTTTATTGGACAAGACTAACGATATTTTTTCTTCTAGGTCAATTGTTTCTTCTGAGAAAACATTCGTATTATCAACATTGGTGCAATTTAAAATAAACGAAATTTTTTCCTCGATAAAGATGTTTCTTCTTCTATTTTAACCCCTGGATCATCAACATTTAAGTGAGTTTGACTGAACATTTTTACATCTTTTTCTTTTATATCTTGTTTCTCCACCTGCACATTATGCAAAAGAGAATCATCTACAGGTGTTAATTTTTCAAGCTTCTTATCTCCAACATCATCACTTTTTCCCATAACATACTCTTTGTCTTGCCTTTTCGACACAATATTGTCCGCCTCTAATGTGAGAGAAGGCATACAAGGAGGCGCCTTCCATTCAAAACAGCCCAAACGTCCACTGATTGGAGAAACCACTGACCAAGAAGAAAAAATGGCCCCATCACACATCCACACTGGATCACGTTCAGCACGAAGTGCTAAAGAAAGCCATTGACGCACAGCACCTTGATTGTTTCCCTGTGCCTCTTCAATATCTGCCAACAATAAATAAACACTTTCCCGTGGATGACATTGTAATGCTTTTTGTGCCTTCTCTCTTGCTAATGCTGTTTCACCAGCATCCAAAGCTGCTTTAGCAATAAGGAAAGCCGACTCAAATGCATCTTTATTATAAGAAGCAAGTGTCTTAGCCCTTTTCAATCGCCCAATGGCTCCTTCTTCTCTTTCAAGATAAAGCGCTCCCAAGTCAGGATGAGGCTCCTTTTGCCAAGCCGCTATAATCATTTTATCCGCTTTACGCGTTTCGTTTAATTTATAAAGAATATCAGCAGCAATAACTATTATTGGAACAAAATCAGGCGCCAATTTATGGGCTTTCAAAATAGCTTCACGTGCTTGTACAGGATGTGTATCAAACAAAGAAAGTGCCTGCCCACTTAGTAGTAAAACCTGTATATGCTGCCGCTCTGGAATCGCGCGAATAGAACGCGGGAGAGCTTTTTGCGTTCTTTCAAAAATAGTAAGTGCCTTATCCCATTTACCCTCAGTACTTAACCGATCAAGCACCGCCTGATGCGCCCATAAAAGTGCTGGCGATAAAGTCAGTGCCTCTTCAGCATATTGTTGCGCTGCCTCATAAGCTTTACTCTTCATTGCTTCACGAAACAAACCATAAAGTCCAACCAGTTTTGTCGGATCTTCCTTTCTCATCTCTTCATAAAGACCGATGGCGCGAACAGAGTCATTTTGTAAAGACAAGGTTTGCGCTTGTAAGAGTTTTACCAATGGCTCTTGTTTCCCTGCAAGATATTTAGCAACACGTGCTTCCATTTTTTGCGCAACCATACTATCACCAGCAAAAGTTGCAAGAATCCCCTTTGAAAGAGCTTCGTAACCACGCTTTTGATGGCGTTTATAAAAATAATTGGAAAGAGCATTCGGTATGGAAAAAAAGAAAGACAATAACCACCATAAAAGCACCAGCGTTACAAAAAATAAAATAAGCACACTTAACACTGTAAGAAATGAAGCAGAAAATCTGAAATGCAAAAATGTGAGAACAAAAATACCATTGTGATTAGCAACCCACGTGAAAGCTAAACCGAGGATACAAACAACAAAAATATAAATAAAAACACGTATCATCTTGGGCCTATTTACATCTTTGTTGCTTTAAAAGATCCTTGTTGCACAGACAATAACAATTGCTGCAACAACTGTTGAATAGCAATATGTCTTTCAAGCTGCTTAACAAAATCCATTGAAACATCTTTTGCACTTTGGGGCAATGATTGCCATTCGCTCAAAGCCTTTTCGTAATCACCAGCTTGAATGGCAACTTCCATGCGTGCCGCAATAGCCCCCAGCGTTGTCCCTTCAACATTTCCAATCGGTCGCGAAACAATGAGCCCTTTTATCCACGCTAAAATTCGGTCAAAAAAACCAGCATCTGACGCAACAAGATTTTGCGTACCAACAATTGCATCAGCAACATGAGCAAAATCAACTGAAAGTTGTGCTGAACTTGGAAGACCCACAGTAGCTGTTTTTTGCAACACATCAAGTCCATTAATCGAAGGCGATAATTGTTGTAACAGCTTTAATTCATTATTATAAGATCCACCACGCTCTACAGCATTTTTTAATGAACTAATTGCAGTAAAGAGCGCGGTATCTATTTCTTTTTTCTCACTATTTTTAACAGCAGTTTCTTCCTGTAGTGCTTCTAACTGTTGTTTTAACGCAGCAAGATCATTTGCATTGCTCTGCCCAACAGACAAAGCCGTCTCTATCTCTTTCGACTTTCTAACAAAAGTTTGTACAGTTTCTTCAAGAGCTTTTACTTTTTCCTCTAAAATCGCAAAAGCTTTTTTGCTTTCTTCTTTCGATAGTTCATCATTTTTCGTTGTTTTAAACTGTTGTGATGAAAAAGAAGAAAACTCTGTTTTTAACGTATCAATTTCTTGAAAGACCCGCCTCAATTGTTCCTTTGTGTCTTCACCTTGACTTTTTGCGGCTTCAGCAATCTGCAAAGCTTTTTCTCCTCTAGCAGAATTTTCCACAAAAGGAGAAGGAAAAAAACCAGCCCATTGAAGCCCCATAAAAATTCCCAAAGCAATGAATCCCCCCAAAATCCCAGAAAGGGATAAGAAAAGCCAAGTTGTACTAGAGATACTTTTATCCTGACCTTGCATATTCTGTTCTTCTCGCGCTTGAGATTCTACAGAATTATGGATTTTTTCCTCTGAATCATGGGGAACAGCTTCATGTTCAATAACTGGTTTCTTACGGCGCGTACCAGCATAATGTGGTTTAACTTTTGGTTTTGAAGAATCGACCATCTCTGTCACTTTTCGTGCACACTTTTTTTAATGATAAAATAATAAAATGAAAAAAGTTTTAAAAACGCAGCTTTTCTCAATAATATTTACAAGTATCGCCTTTAATAGACAAGTTTTTAAAAAACATTTGCATTTTATACTCGAAAATACAGCTTTATTTTTTAATCAACGATATCATAAAATTCAAAGAAAATGCCAAAACACATATTTTTCATAGAAAAAACAATTCTAAGAGAAATACTTTGCATCTTTTTCTGTTCATGGTACGCACGCAGGAAAGAAGCTTCAATATAAGGTTTTGTTTAAAATGCGTCTGCTGGGAATAGAAACAAGTTGTGATGAAACGGCAGCGGCTGTCATTGAATATAACAACGAATCAAACAGCCAAATTCTTTCCAATGTTGTTTGGAGTCAAATTGATCACCATGCACCTTACGGCGGTGTTGTTCCTGAAATTGCTGCTCGTGCCCATGTTGAAGTTCTTGATCATTTAATTCTGCAAGCACTAACAGAAGCAAACACAAAATTAAAAGATATTGATGGCATTGCAGCCACCAGTGGGCCTGGTTTGATAGGAGGATTGTTGGTAGGCGTTATGAGCGCAAAAGCACTCTCTCTTGCCACTGGCAAACCATTTATTGCGGTAAATCACTTAGAGGGACATGCTTTAACAGCCGTGTTAACGCACAACGTCAGCTTTCCTTATTTATTACTTTTAGTTTCAGGAGGTCATACACAAACAATCATTGTTCATGGAGTAGGCAACTACCAACGTTTAGGAACCACTATTGATGATGCATTAGGAGAAGCCTTTGATAAAACAGCAAAACTTTTAGGTCTTCCTTATCCTGGTGGACCAGCACTTGAAAAAGCAGCTTTATTTGGTGATAAAAATCGCATCCCTCTTCCACGTCCTTTAAAAGGTGAAAAACGATTAGATTTTTCTTTTTCAGGACTCAAAACTGCTGTTCGACAAGCCGCAACAGCCATAGCTCCTCTTACAGAAAATGATATTGCTGACATTGCCGCAAGTTTTCAAGCCGCCGTAACCGATACAGTACGTGATCGCGTTCACCTCGCTCTACAACACTTTGTCCACCAATATCCTCTCTCTCATGATCAAGAAAAGCGTTCTCCTGCTTTGGTTGTCGCAGGCGGTGTTGCCGCAAACCAAGCCATTCGCTCTACATTACAAGAACTTGCCCATCAACATGGCTTTGAATTTATAGCCCCTCCTCTTTCCTTGTGTACCGATAATGCTGCAATGATTGCTTTTGCCGGTGCACAAAAGCTTGCACGAGGAGAAACAAGCCCTCTTGATATTGCCCCTCGCTCACGCTGGCCATTAGATGAAAAAGCCCCCCCCTTGATTGGGATGGGTCGCCGTGGAACAAAAGCATAATAAAATTGACGTCCTACACACATCTTAAAGAACGAAGATTTCTACTCAATCCGGTCTATAGATAGTCCGAATTCTCTATCGAGCAGATTCCACCTGCTTCCCACTCACACAATTCACTTAACCCAAAGATCGATACGTAAACCTAAATATTCACCACACATTCTTAAAAACTTCATGTTTCAAAAAACTGCCTTATATCATTACACTTCAAATGACGGTATTTTACAGCATAATAAGACGCACTCTATGCCACAAAGCATAGATATGAATGCCATTCGTTGACCTCATCATCTTTGACCATTTATTCGTTTCATTGTCATTGTAATTTTAAAGCTTTTTAGAACCAATTTTCTTGCTAAATTCTCTCCAACGCAATGCTCCAATGATCCTATAGTAACTACATTTCAAACAGCAGCTGAAAAGATGATTAAGCTTCCACATGGCTGAGCAATTTTAAGTCTATTACTTCGATACACTGATATATTTTTCTGCTACAAGATAAGCAAAATACCTTTATACAACATAAAATATCAATGGAGCGCATTTTTCTATATACAAGTTATTTTGAAATAAGAAATTCTTTACCCCATTTTTAAAATTATCGTTAAGGATATTACGAAAATACTTATAAAAATCCGTATGATAAATACATAACAGTCTATGAAAAAGGAGAACTCATGGCTTATTGGCTTTTTAAATCTGAACCCCATAAATGGTCATGGGAGATGCAAAAGAAAAAAGGAGCTGATGGCGAACAATGGGATGGTGTACGCAATTATCAAGCTCGTAATAATATGCGCACTATGAAATATGGTGATAAAGGTTTTTTTTATCATTCAAATAAAGGTTTAGAAATTGTAGGAATTGTAGAAATATGTGCTGAAGCACACCCTGATTCTACAAGCTCTGATCCACGCTGGGAATGTGTGGACATCCGTGCACTTTGTGACATGCCAACACCTGTTTCATTAAAACAAATTAAAGCTAATCCCAAACTAGCAAATATGGTGCTGGTCAAAGCCAGCCGCTTATCAGTGCAACCCGTGACAGAAGATGAATGGAAAGAAGTCTGTTTGATGGGCAACCTTAAGAGGGAAATGCTTTTATCTTAAAACAATAATTTTTATTCATTAACTCATATAAAAAGATGCTTCATAGCGCAGAAGAATAAGCACAACACCTCCTTCTGTTGAGGTATTCTCATGCTAAATGCATAAATATGATATTTTTTTGTCATTTTTTATCCTGCACTCTTTCTCAATACAGTCTCCTTCCAAATTACACAAAAAACCTCTTTATGATGCATCTTTTCGGCATTGCTAAAGGCAAAGCTTGCTCAACAATTATAATAAGCAACACCACGAACATAACACACAGCCCCTTCACACACAAATGCAACAAAAAAACAAAACTGAACGTGGATAAAAAACAATAAAAATGATCGTGAAATTCTCCTAAACAGTGCATATGTGCTAGGTGTTGCACAATTCTCTTCACGCTTAAAAAACGCATCATATTGCGTGTTCATTGTTTTGCATGTTGGACGAGTGCGCCTCATACCGCAGGATTCTCTCATTCCCAACCTGTTTATATTGAATCAATCAAAGGCTATTTGCTTGCACATTCTAAACGGAGAAAGTCCCATATGGAAAAAACCGTGAAAGAAAGGACTAAAAATTCCTCCTATGAATCGTCTCAAGTGCCAAGGACTGTCCGCAACACCCACGAGCTGGCAAAGTGAATGATAGTGCCACACCTTGTTTCTCCATAAAGCGTAAAGATGATGACACTCAATAGCTAAAACACGTTCTAGAACATAAAAAAACGCTTCCAACCAATACGTAAAATACCCTGCAGACGGAATACCGTCTTTTCAGCAAGCAACCATTAGAAATTATAAAAGTTTATTTTTTAGAAGCGCTCTTTTTTAATTTTCCTCTTTTAATTTTTCTTGCATGAAATCTTATTTTTCATGAAACTATATCAATCAGTGCATCAACATGCCTATAAGGAAAAACATGAACCACTATACTCTTTTAATCGTTGAAGACGATGATCTACGCCCTATTTTAGTAGAACAATTGCAAATGCATCAAGAGTTTAAAATTTTCCAAGCAAAAACAGCAGAAGCGGGAATGAGAATAATCCAAGAAGAAAATATTGATCTCACTATTTTGGGATTTCAACTTCCTGATCTTGATGGCTACAAAGCCGTTAAACAATTACGCACCCAAGGATTTCGTGCCCCCATTATCATGATAATAAATTATGATACAGACTGTGATAATATTTTAGATCTTGAAACAGGCGCCAATGATTATGTAACAAAACCCTTTCGCTTTGCGGTGTTATTAGCGAGAATTCGAGCACAGTTGCGCCAATATGAACAAAATGAAGACGCAACCTTTCATATTGGTCCCTATACTTTTAAACTAAGACAAAAACTTCTTCTTGATCAATGCAACAATAAAATCTGTCTCACAGAAAAAGAAGCAGCGATCCTTAAATGTCTCTATCATGCCAATGATAAAATTGTCAGCCGTGAAACATTGTTAGAACAAGTTTGGGGATATAATGAAAATATTATCACCCATACTTTAGAAACCCATATCTATCGTTTGCGACAAAAAATCGAAAACGATCCCTCCAATGCGCAAATTCTCATAACAGATCAAAATGGTTACCGTTTAAATCTTTAATTCGAGATTTTCTGTTTCAAAAATAATTTTAATATTCTAAATGAAAACAGAAACGAGATGAAAAAACCTTCGCATATAATTCGAATGCTATTACATAGAACTTACTCTTATGACAAAATATATAACATTATGAATAAAAAACGAAATATTCCAACATGAGAACCAAAAACAAAAATGCTTTCAACCCTCACGATATACTTTGTAACTTCTGTTTCACATGCTTTTGTTCTTTCTAAAGTTTTTAATATGTTTCGCATATAAATAATCGTGATATCTTTTAGCAACATTCTTGATCATAACTATCATCTTTAGATGAGTGCTATTTATGATTATTTTTTTCAGAAAAACCGCTCCACGCACTGCTTTATCTCACATTCACTAACCTAAATTGAGAGATGTTTTTTATCTTTATAGTTTTCCTCTATTCTTTATGACTTTATCTCCTCTTAAGAGGTTATATAATTCATGATATAACGCTAAATGTTTATCCTAACGATAAAGCCACTGGGCACCACCATCTTTACGCTTATAAAAGAACAAGCCAGCACCATCACACTTATGTTAGATCTCGATGTTGCAGAGGAGCCCTTGATACTTGAGATGGTTTATAAGAAGCATTGTAATCCTTCCTTGTACAGTTTTTAACCACCATAAACCATATTATGTAAGATCTCTTGGACTCTGCTATTTTTACGTTTACGAAGATACCAGCATTTTTTTCTTTTAAAATGTTTCCACTATTCATGAAATATGGTTTGGTATATAGATACTTGAGATTTTTATTCACATACCAATTCCACATATTAATGTACAAAAGAATATTTTTTAATTGTAAATGCAAAAAATTGAAATAAGAGAATGCCTCTATATTTGCGATTCTTATGACAATGACAAAATGATTAATTATTTTTATAAATTAAAATATTTCTTGTCTGTGGTGATAAAGCAGGAATAAAAATACGTCGCGACTGACGACGCTGTACGAGCAAACCCTGATAAACACGTTTTTGTGCCTGACACATTAAGAGTCCACCAAAATAAGGCAAAAGATAGCGAGCAAATGGCTCGTAAAAAAATGAGAACAACCGCGAAAAATACCCCGTAGAGGGCATATAATGTACAATTTCTTGTATTGGCCCAGAAACAAAATTTGTTTTTTCGAACAAACGAGTAATTTGTTGCCGACTATAGGGTTCGCCATAACCAAAGGGCGTAGTAATATTGCGCGCCCAAAAGCCAGAGCGATTAGGTACAATAACGATCAAGTGGCCATTGGGTGCTAAAACACGCCATATTTCATTCAACGTTTCAAATGAATTTTCTGTATATTCTAATGCATGTACCAATAAAATACAGTCAACTGACGCATCCGGAAGCGGCAAATCTTCTTCAAAAACAAGCGCTGTAGCAACTTGCTCAGAACAAGGCCAAGGCGAAACACCCTGAGAAGCTGGCATAAAAGCAAAACATTGTTGGGCACGTTCACGCAATGTAGAAAGATAAGGAAGTGCATAACCCAATCCCATAATCCGTTTATCCGTAAGATCAGGCCACCATAAATTCAATTGGTCACACAGCGTTTTTTGCACACGCAGTCCAAGTGCAGAAGCATAAAAATCTTTCAGCGTAACGATATCCAACTCAACATACCATGTAGAAACAAATTTCAAACATTACAGATTTTCATATACCAAACCTATATGGACTTCTGCTTTTTTTCCGCAATAGCGAACATTTCAATATTGCATATTTTAAACTTAAATGATTAAAAAATCAGTACAACAGGATGATTATTGCCTTACAAGCACTTTAATCATTTTTTTGGAGATAAACCCCATAGAGGTTCTTCATATACTGTTTTTGACATCAATTAAGAAAAAAGCCAACACTGGTTAATTAAAATGAAGCAATCTTTCAAGATAGTTTTTTTCTTCTTCTGAAAGATGCTCTTTACCAAGACGTTTGCGAATTTCATCCAAAATCTGCCGCGTACGCATTTGATCACTTTCTTGTGGTAGTGCCTCGCCTTCTTGTTCTTCATCTGTTGTTGAAGAAAGTGGACGTCCTAACGGATCTTTAGGACCAAAATCAGCATTTTGATCATCTCCCGTTTCTTTAAGTGTTTCGCGCATTTTTTTCAAAACATTTTGTGCACCTTGCCTCAAAGATTCCAAAGCATCAGACTGATTTTGTATAGATACCTGATGATTTCCATTATCAAGAGCATTTTCCGCAGAATTCATTTTTTCTTCTGCCCTTTTCAACGCCCCCCCTGTTTCAAATCCTTGTTCTGATAATTCTTTTTCTAATGTTGATAATTCAGATTGCAATTCAGCTTGACGTTTTTTTAAAGATTTTTTTTGTGTTTCCGGTACATTTTCTCCGCGTTTTTGTTCCATCTCTAACTGATGTGTTTCATTGAGAATTTCTTGCTGACGACGCATTAAATCTCCAAGCTGGTCCATCTTTTCTTTCATTTGTGCAGATTGGCTTTTTTCTCCCTCATTTTGATTGCCTTTTTGCACATGCAAATGATCAAGCGTCTGTTCAACTTCCGCCAAGAGTTGTTCAGCTGCTAAAGAAGAGCCTGTTTTAGCCATTTCCTCAATTAAATTTAGCTTTTCTTGTAATGTAGCTTCAGAAAGATTAGGACTTTTTGAGCTTTTAGAAACTTGACTATCCGGTGCTTTTTCAGCCAAAGCACGAATATACTCATCCATAGCTTGACGTAAATCTGCCATAAGCCGTTCAATTTCTGCCGCTGAAGCACCGTAACGCAATGCATCACGTAAAGCAGCTTGTGCTTGTTTTAACTTTTTTTGCACGGATTCAAGTTGATTGTCTTCAATACCCAAAGCAATTTGCCATAAATAATCCACCACATCGCGCAAATCCTCGTCTGTTTGTGCTAAAGAAAGTCTTGTCCACGCACTTTGTAGAACAATAAAATGCGATGCATTTTGCAACCCCTTTTCTGGACGTACAAGCAAAGCAGAAAGCATATCAAGTACCCGCTCTCGCGCTAAAGGATTAAGAGCTAATAAACGACGCAGTTCAACCACTGCGCGTGCAACAGGATTCGAAAAAACACGCTGTGGTAATATCATAACAAAAGTTTTGCTACGCCCTTTCTGCCCCGCACCATCTTCTGCCACCAAAGTAATTTTGACTTGCGAACCCGCCCATGGATGCGCTGATATATCCTGTACCATTCGCATTTTCCCCTTTCCACCACGCGGAAGAAGAAGTTCTATTTCCGGAGCATTATAAAGAGAAGAAGCACTTTTATTCTGAGGAAGAAAAGGCTCTATTTCAACAAAAGCCTTTGTCACACCATAATCATCATCCACCACATATCGTAACTCCAATGATCCCGTTAAAATCCTCCCTGGTTTTTCCAACCAATGAATTGTTGGAAGCGTGTCCTTAATTATCTGCAAATGCCATTGCTGTTTTTTACGACGTGATGATACAAATAAATTTATTGGATGCTTTAAATGTGTTTCAAAATGAACAATTGGATCATTCAAAGCTGTTTGTTCCGTTTTCTCTGAAAACGAAACTTCCCTCCCATCTTCTACAGACTTTGCTTTTACTGTAATGCCAGCCCCATTGACAACACGCACAACAACATTACTCCCTTCAGGGATTTCTAGTTGTGTTTTCTCATCTTTTGTCAAATAAATCGGTGCCACACCGGTATAAGCAGGTGGTGTTACCCAAGCATCAATCCGCATGAGTTTTTCATCAACGATAGGACGAAAATCAAAGGCATCAGCCAAACGCCCCCCTTGTGAACCAAAAGAAAAACTAAAAGCGCACACAAAAAGAAGAGCACACAAAGCCCTCAAAGCTAAAGGATCATAATCCGCACTATTAAGAGAGATAAATCCAGTTTTTAAATGGTATAATTGCTTTGCCATTCGGCGTTGATGTTCATGCCAAATAACAGCACTAAAATCTTCATCATTTTCAGAACATAAACGATCTGTCTGAATATTCAAAGGCTGGTGTCTAAGATCATTAACGCGTTCAAGGCGGCAATTTACTTCCCGCATTGTGGGAAACCGAAAACGAATAAGAAAAAATAAACTCGCCCCAGCACAAAATAGTATAACCCCAAGTAAGAGCAAATGTGACCAATAGCCCAAAATACCAAAAAGTCCCAACCAGCTAAACGAACAAAAGAGACTAAGAACGAGGAAAAATGGCAACAACCGTACCCACATCCGTTCAAATGAAAGAATCCCCCACATCAAAATGCGCACACACAAAAGCTTCATTGCAAAACCTTTGATGTTTTTATTTTTCATAAACAAGCATTTATCCCCTTTTATCGTGGTGCATTAAGATCATAAACCCCATACAAGACAATTTCTAGAAAATAAATTGTTTCATCAAAGTTTAGTAAAAATAAGACCCAAAATATTTAATAATGCTCAATCTAATTTGGGCTCAATCCAATCTGGAATATGATCACAGCCTATCAATTGTGCATAATCAAGGCGTGGACGAATGACTGCATAACGTGTATCCTGAACCAAAACTTCCGGCACCAAAAGTCGACTATTATAAGTGCTTGCCATCACTGCGCCATAAGCCCCTGCTCCTGTTAACATCAAAACATCACCCGCTTTCAACACTGGCAAAGAACGTTCCAAGCCTAAATAATCACCAGTTTCACAAATAGGACCGACAATATCAGCATTAATCAGAAGGGCATCTACTGGTGTTTTTTTCACTGGCATTACATTTTGCCACGCATCATAAAGCGTTGGACGCATGAAATCATTCATCGCCGCATCAACAATAACAAAATTTCGTCCTTCCCCCTTTTTTAAATACACAACCGATGTCACCAACACACCGGCTTCACCAACAATACTACGCCCAGGTTCTAGGATAATATTGATCCCTAAAGGCGCAATATGTTTTTTTACCAGTGCTGCATACTCAAAAGGAGAAGGTACTGGATTCTGCTCATAACCATAAGGAATACCAAGCCCGCCCCCAATATCGATATGGGTTATCGCATAACCATTATTCCATAATTGACGCACAAAATCTGCAACAATAACAAATGCATCCTCAAACGGTTTTAAATCACAAATTTGACTGCCAATATGGAGATCAACACCACACACATGAAGACCGGGCAATTGAGCTGCTTTTTTATATGCATCACCCGCCAAAGACAGTGGAATACCAAATTTATTCTCAGACTTACCTGTTGTAATTTTCTTGTGAGTCTTAGCATCCACATCAGGATTAAGGCGTAAAGAAATACGAGCTGTTTTTGAAAGCGCAGCAGCCCGCGCCGATAATTGTTCAAGTTCTGGCTCTGATTCAACGTTAAAACAATAAATATCTTGTGCAAGAGCAAAATCTATTTCTCTCACTGTTTTACCAACACCAGAATAAACAATATTCTGCGCAGGAATACCAACAGCAAGTGCACGCCGTAATTCCCCTTCTGAGACCACATCAGCTCCCGCTCCATTGTTAGCTAAAAGTTGTAAAACTGCTTGATTGGAATTCGCTTTAACCGCATAAGCAATCAAACTCGGCATATCATGAAATGCATTCTGATAATCTTTAAAATGTGCAACGATTGCGCTAGCTGAATAACAATAAAAAGGTGTTCCAACTTCCCGCGCAAGTTCCAAAAGAGAAAGACCTTCAGCGTGAAGCACACCCTGATGATAAGAAAAAAAACGCATAAAAATCCCTATTGTATTAACCGATCAAGAATAAAAGGTTTATCTGTTTTGCCTTGAGAAACAAAAGTTCCTTGTGAAGAATTCACTCCTGTTGAAGGAGGTAACTCTAATGACCCTTTACGCCCACACCCAACGATACCCAAGCCCCCCAAAAGGACAATCATCAACCCCTTTAATATAATTTTCATCTGTCCTCTTTCCTCATCTCGATTTCTTTTTTACCTTTAAAATACAATCACTCAAGCGCTCACGAGACGCTTTTTCCAATACGCAATTTGCCGAAGAACCTCTGAAGGCGCTGTTCCCCCAAAGCTTTTACGACTTTCAACAGATTTTTCAACGGTCAAAACATCAAAAAGTGTTGCATTGATATCAGGACAAATTGCTTGAAGTTCATCTAATGATAAATCATGAAGGCGACACTGTTTTTTTTCTGCCAATGCCACAGCACACCCTGTGATGTGATGTGCTTTGCGAAAAGGAATCCCTAAATTGCGTACAAGCCAATCCGCAAAATCTGTAGCTGTTGCATACCCTAAATCCGCTGCTTGTTTCATGGCTTTTTTATTCACTTTCAAATCAGCAATCATCCCTGTCATTGCTGCTAGTGATAATTCCAAACTCAAAGCCCCATCAAACACATATTCCTTATCTTCTTGCATATCCTTTGAATAAGCAAGCGGTAATCCTTTCATCACCGTTAACAATCCCATAAGTGCACCATTCAATCGACCTGCTTTCGCTCGTACTAACTCTGCCGCATCAGGATTTCTCTTTTGTGGCATAATAGATGAACCCGTTGAAAAAGCATCTGATAAATGAATAAAACAAAACTGTTCACTTGACCAAAGAATTATTTCTTCTGCTAAACGTGAAAGATGTGTTGCACAAAGAGCGCCAGCGCTTAAAAATTCCAATGCAAAGTCACGATCTGAAACACTATCAATTGAATTGCGTGTAGGTTCCCGAAAGCCTAGCGCTTTTGCTGTCATAAAACGGTCAATTGGAAAGCCTGTCCCCGCTAAAGCAGCCGCCCCTAAAGGCGATTCATTCATTCGCTCAAGAGCATCACGCATCCGCGATAAATCTCGACCAAACATTTCAACATAAGCCATCATATAATGACCCAATGTTACAGGTTGAGCCAATTGTAAATGCGTAAAGCCTGGCATAAAGGTATCAACATGTTGTTCTGCGCGAATAAGTAATTGCTCTATCAATCCTTTTAAAGCTTGTGCTATCTTTTGCGTTGCTTCACATACCCACAAGCGAAAATCAACAGCAACTTGATCATTGCGTGAACGCGCCGTATGCAAACGCCCAGCTACAGGACCTATCAATTCGCTCAGCCGCGCTTCAATATTCATATGAATATCTTCAAGCTTTCGTGAAAAAACAAATTTACCGTCTTCAATTTCTTGGCGAATAAGTTTCAAACCATGAACAATTTTTTCATAATCTGATTGTGAAATGATTTTCGTTTGCGCTAACATAGCCACATGAGAAAGAGAACCTTCAATATCTTGTCGATAAAGTTTTTGATCAAAATCAATAGAAGCATTAATTTCTTCCATAATTGCAGCAGGAGCTGCCGCAAACCGACCACCCCACATTTGGTTCTTTAACTTCTCATCTGTCATATTCTGAAAATACCCATCCAAAGGACAAAATTATGATTTTTCAAATTTTCATCAGCGAAAAAAACAATAAAAAAAGGCAACTCTCCCTTGCATTCTTTATCATTGCATTGAGTTTATACGCAACCATAAACTACGATACCAAAAGAGAGTTTTTTCTTTTCAATTTCATTTCAGTAGCACAAGCACAAGAAATAAATACTGATAAAGCACGAGCAGAAAAAATGATGGCGATACGAAAAGCAGCAAAAGGCTTTTTTAGCCACATACGATTTGCTGATACGCCCTCAGATATGAATAAACTCTCTTTCAAGGATATTCTAGGAAAAGAGCACACACTCAGCGAATTTACTGGAAAACCAATGCTGGTCAATCTATGGGCTATTTGGTGTGCACCTTGCCGCACAGAAATGCCTGAACTTGCGCAATTAAAACGTGAATTAGGTGGAGAAAACTTTGATGTCATAGCTATTAATATCGATAAAACTGCTTCTCCTGAAAAAATTCAGCAATTTTTACAGAATATTCATTCAGATAATTTGCTTTACTATCGCGATGAAACAATGGATATTTTCAACAATGTTAGAAAACAGGGGCTCGCTTTAGGACTCCCCATTACATTGCTCATTGATAAAGAGGGATATCTCATTGCTTCTTTCAATGGTGCAGCTCCGTGGGCCAATGACGATGCCAAAGCACTTATAAAAGCAGTCATTAAAGAAGCCCTATAACTTTAATAACCGCGTCTTTTTAAACGTTGTATAACAAGATCCAGTGCTGACAAAAAAGCAGAACGGTCTTTACGAGAAAAAGGACGGGGACCACCTATTATACTGCCCTGTCCACGCAAATCTTCCATCAAATTGCGCATCGCCAAAGCCTGACCAATTGAATTTACATCAAAAATACGCCCCGTTGGCGAAAGACAAAACCCCCCAGCTTGCACAACCCGTGCTGCTAAAGGAATATCACTGGTAATAACGATACTTGCCTCATGCACATGTTCTACAATCCAATCATCAGCACCATTGAATTCACCAGCAACGACCACTCTTTCAATGAGTGCTTCATCTGGAAGGGACAAAGAACGATTTGCCACAACAAATGTCTTAAGCTGATAACGATTCATCACACGATAAACTTCATCTTTTACAGGACAAGCATCCGCATCAATCAACAAAGTGATAGCAGGCTTTATTGGGATATTCATACCTTAGCTTTCAAGCAATAATAAACTCTTTCATTCATCTGAATGTTGCAAATCCTTGCGATAAAACATTATCGCCGCGTTTATTTCTCCTCCCAAAATAAAAATTGCACTCAATATGTAGAGAAAAATAATAGCAACCATAATAGATGCCAACCCTGCATAGGTAGAAATATAATCAAACATCGTTAAATATTGCGCAAAAGCGATAGAAGCCATAAACCATATAAACATTGTCACCACTATTCCTGGTAAAATATCTATAATTTTCCGCCGCCCTGCTGGAAGCCATTTATGAACAATCAAAAGACTGATAAACAAAATAACGATTGCAACTGTATAACGCCATACACGAATAACAGCAATATATTCAGTCATAAAAAAAGAATGATTTTGCATAATTTTGATCAACAAAGGCGCCAGAATCAATAAAAAACTAATCACAACAAGACCAACAGCTCCAAGGATTACAAAAAACAGACTTTGAAAACGACAAAATAACAAACTCCGTCGATCAGTAACACGGTAAGCTTTATTTAAAGCCGTACGCAAAGCCTCTATCCCATTAGAAGCAAAATAAGCCGTTCCAATGACAGAAAGCGTCAACACACCTCCTCGATGAATGGTTAAAACATTAACAATTTCCTGAGATAAAGGCTCTGCAATAACATCAGGCAATAACTGCACCAGTGCTTTAATTTTCTGCGGTGTATAGGTAAAAGCACCTAGAAAACGAGCAAACGATGTTCCAAAAATAAAAAAAGGGAAAAATGCTAAAAGCCCCGATAGCGCAACATGGCTTGCAAAAGCACTCCCACTATCACGCCAATAATGACTTACTGCGTCACCAAAAATACGATAGCTATACCAAAAGATATTTTTTAACAAAACTCAATACTTTCTGGTAAAACTCTTCCTCAGTCTATTTCAAGTTTTATAAAAATCATCAAAACTCTGCAAATAAACATTTTGCAATGTTGCAATATAAAGGTTAATAATCAATACGGTCAAGCCCGACTTTATACGAAAACAAAAACAATAACCCACTCTATGAAGTTCTACAACGACCTCATTTTTTTGTTACTTCTACAGATCAGTAACCTCTTCTGTACATCATATGCCCTATAGAGAGCTAAGGCAAGATGATCGTGCACACATAAAACCTTTTAAAGTCATGATTATCTGTATCGGAGCAATCGCCCCTCCTTTTCATTGCAATCTATGACTGAAGAAAGAAAAAACTTCTTATTGATTTCTAGAAAAAACCAACGAAATTCAACAAAACCCCCTTGCTTTTATTCACCCTTTTTTAGAAACACTCTGACGTCCAAAATCAGGAGCATCAATTTCCTGGCCAGCATCAATAATATTGCGACGCACAGCACGCGTACGTGTAAAAAAGTTAAACAGTGTCTCACCATCTCCTAAATGAATTGCACGTTCTAAAAAAGCAAGCCCTTCACTAAAACGACCCAACATTTCTAAAATAGCATCTTTATTATGCAAACAAATATCTCGCCACATAACGGGATCAGAAGAGGCCAAACGCGTAAAATCACGAAAACCAGAAGCGGAATAAGCAATCACTTCCGAATTTGTTACTTTTTCTAAATCACTCGCTGTCCCAACAGTATTATACGCAATCAAATGGGGTAAATGTGAAACAATAGCCAAAACAAGATCATGATGCTTAGGTTCCATCTTTTCGACACGCGCACCACAAGCTTCCCAAAACGCTGTTAATTGTGCGACAGCAGCAGCATCGCTATCCGCAAAAGGCGTTAAAATACACCAACGATTCATAAATAAATCAGCAAAACCAGCATCCGGTCCTGAATATTCCGTTCCAGCAATTGGATGCCCTGGAATAAAATGAACCGTTTTGGGCAATAAAGGTGCCATTTCCGCAATAACCAACGCTTTCGTAGAACCAACATCACTCACAATCGCTCCAAGTTTTAAATGATCACGAATGGTTTTTGCCACTTCTGCACTAGCCCCAACAGGAACAGAAAGAATAACCAAATCTGCTCCTTCAACAGCTTTTGCATTATCTGTCGTATAAAAATCCCCAAGCTCCAATTCACGCGCTCTTTTCAGGGTTTCTGGACGACGTGTTGCAATAGAAATCTGAGCCGCAAGATTTTTCTTTTTAATCACTCTTGCTAAAGAAGACCCAATCAGACCGATCCCAATGAGTGCTATTTTTTCAAACTGAATATGGAGCATCTTTCACCTTCAAAGATTCTTTGCAAATGGCAATAAAGACAATTGTAAAATCACAATTTTCTTGTTTGTTTGTTCAAGAATTATGCGTAAAACATTAAAAAATGACAACTAGGGAATAAAGAATAACGCAGTTTACCAATTATCACCTGCGCAAGCTGACAACAGATCACTTTACCTAGAAAACACATAAAAAATAAATGACGAGAAATCTAACATCACGCTCTAAAACTCCCTCTTAATTACTGATCAAAGCGCATCACCGAAACAAAATAAAATGCACTCTCAATTAGGATAACAACGACTCTACATAAAATCTCATCAGTTTACTTTATCTTACTAATTTACTCACAAAAAAACACATCAAAAGCGTAAGCGGACACTAACTCTTCTCCAATTATCCCGATACGTTCATTAATTTGTACATTAGACCTATATAAAAACGTATTACGCCTCCACCTACAACATCAACATGAGTTTCGCGAATATTGAAAACACCGTAAAACAACGCATACCAAAAGATACCATTAAAAACATTTTCCTCTCCCGATTCCGGATACCATAAATCAAATAAATATGAGAAAAACACGCCCTCTCAATAAAGAAAAAGTTTGATAACAAAAACACTGAACATCCCTTTAATGGAATCACAACCCTCGCGTAAAATAGAACGCCCTCAACAGAATAGATTTGGATTACAAATTCATGCGTTTGTTTTAAAAAGGCATCTCGCTCCCCAGCCTATCTCACGACAATGTTCGTAAATGTTATAACTATAAATCCATTAAGCACGACCCTCTTTACACTTAATAAAACACTATCATTATATTTTCCTGCCCCCAATGTTGCAAAAAACCTTGGAATTTGAGAGCATTCATAAGAAGCATTTTTAGTGCTTTCTTGTACAGTTTTTATCCACACGCCCCCCCGCTTATGACGTGCAAAAGACATTGTTCTGATTGATTTAATATGAAAAATAATAAATTATTAATAATAAACAATGGTTAGCTCTGTTTATGAGACACATTCATTGCTAAGATAATCATCTCTGTATCAAACATAAAAGTTTCCCCATAGGTGCTGTGGTTTTCATCATAATCTATTTTGACTTTCTTCTCATCCCATGAAGATTCTTAATTCATACCGATCTGCAAACAATTCATTTTCTTGTCTAAAAGATTCCTCTGGCTCACTATTTTAAGTGATTCAATTAATCTATAATACATTGATTTATAAAAATAATACTTTTTTTCAATTTGAATCATAACTTCGAATACTGTAAAATTCTTCCATCACAAACCCTCTTATCAATTAAAATCTCTTGTCTACACGTCACAAGAAGACATGTGAGAAAAAATGATGAAAACGCTCTCTAATGCTAAAAACTGTAGCAACATTAGAGGCTAGCAAAGTATATAATGAGTGTCGACTTTCACTTTTATTAAGCGTAAAGATAGAGTTGCTCTATGGGTTTTATATTCTTCACAAGGAACTTTACTTCTACACCATCCATAAACACCGCCGCGAAATAGATATGACGCGCATTGAAAAATATTTCTAAGAAAGCGTATGAATCTACCATACAAGTGTCTTCTGTTGTTTGAGATACTCTGTTTTACATGGGGGTGTTACTCCATTAAGACTCTATGAACCAACTAATATTCACCAAATATCCACACAAAAAAACATCGAATACATAAAATTTGATATGAGCCTCGTATCACTACTCTAAAAAACAGTACTTTACGACACAACAAAATAATAAAACTGTTTCAAAATGGCCTTTTGAAAATAAACTATTTCTTTTGAAGAAAAATTTCTATCAAGCTTTCAAGCTCCTAAAATGCATCCTCAAAAATACAAGTTCCATCAACCTCTACTTGATAGCATAACAGTTTTAATTACTGAAAATGCCTCTGTGGTATACCAAAAATAAAAAATCATTATATTTCTAGGCTGTTAAGCTGCCATCTGGCGTCGTGCAATAATTGTAAGCCCTAACAAAACTTGACGAATGATAGCTTCGCTCAAAAGTGGATTTTTACGACTGTCTAAAACAGCACTCTGAATTCTTTCCATTGCATAAGAAATTTGTTCTAATTTCCAATATTTTAAAGCTTGTTCAACGACCTTTTTCCGTTGAAAAAAAATGGGAGGACGAGCTTCAGAAACCACCGTAAAAGACGATTTTCCTTCAACCTCTACCTGATAACGCAATAGCTGTAATTGCTGAAAATGCCTTTGAGCTGTACTCAAAATTAAAAAAAGTGCCCCCTGCACTGCTGCATGTCGGTTAAAATGCGCTTCAAAGCCTGATATATCGCCCAATAAAAGAGCATCAATGACTTCATCCTGAGAAAGAGCACTGACATCGCTTACAACAGCTTTCACATCTTCAAGAGTAATATGAACATTTGCAGCGTAAAGACAAAGCTTTTCTAATTCACCTCGTGATACAAGGCGATCCGCCCCTAAACATTCATGCAACCATCTACGTGCATCTAAAGAAAGAGTCTTCTTAAACTGTCCTAAAACCTCATCAATCAAACCGTCAAGAGAACGCATATCATCGGCAAAACAGGGCAAAGCCATCGCTTTTGATGCTGTTTCAACAGCATTGCGCAACCCTGTTCCTTTTTTTAAATCCCCTGCCTCAATGAGAATAAAACAAGCTTCTGGTGGCTTCTCAATTAAAAGTTTTAAAGCAGCAAGAAAACCTTTTTGGTTAGCAGCATTAGAGATCCATATCAAACGATCTCCCCCAAAAAGAGATAACGTACGCGCTTCGTTTTCTAAACGTGCAGGATCTTTATCAATTTCAGCAGCATCCAAACGAATTGTCGAAAATGGATCTTCTATTGCTACCCGTGTAAGTTTTGCAAAACATTGTGCACGCTCACAAATAAGACCACGATCTGGCCCATAAATGAGAACAATAGGAAAAGCACGTGAAAAACGCATTAGAAACTGATCAACTTCATGTGCTTTTTTCTGAGCCACACTATTAATCCATTAACAGTTCATCATCATCAAGAACTTCCCCACGAACTTTCTGAAACATGCCAATTAAATCATTGACATTCAAGCCCTTACGCTCTTCATGACAGACATCCAAAATCACTTTTCCACCATGCAACATCAAGGTGCGATCGCCATAATCAAGAGCCTGACGCATAGAATGAGTCACCATGATAGTCGTTAATTTTTTCTCTTCAACGATTTTTTCAGTCAACCGCATCACAAAATCAGCCATTCCAGGATCAAGTGCTGAGGTATGTTCATCAAGCAATAAAACATCCGCATGTGCTAACGTTGCCATCACAAGACAAACTGCTTGGCGTTGCCCACCTGATAAACTATCCATAGGATTATGAATATACGCTTCAAGACCAATGCCTAATTGAGCAATTTTCTCTCGAAAAAATTGCCGTTTCTCATAATTTAACGCCGCACGCAAACCACGACGACTTCCTCGAAGAGCAGCAAGAGCCAAATTTTCTTCAATTGTTAAAGAACCACAACTTCCCTCTAACGAATCTTGAAAAACACAAGCAATTTTTCCAGCGCGTTCACTGACTGATTGCCTAGAAACATTTTGTCCATTGATAACCACTTTCCCTGTTGAAGGAAGCGTTGCACCCGCTAAAACACTGAGCAAAGTTGATTTACCAGCACCATTTGAACCAATAACCGTAACAAAACTACCCTGATCAATTTTCAGGTTAATATCAATTAAAGCCTGTTTTTCCAAAGGTGTTTGCGGTTTAAATGTGACCCCAACATGAAAAAACTCAATCACGTTTATGCCTCCTCCAATAGCGTGGCACAATAAGGGTTAAAATAACCAACAGTGAAGTAATCAACTGAAGATCTGTCGACGTATCAATACCAATGCCATTTGCTTCAAATGCAAATTGCACCGCCACACGATAAAGCACAGACCCTACAATACAGCTGATTATAATCCAAAAAATATTGCGCGTACGAAAGAGAGTTTCACCGATAATCACGGCTGCCAATCCAAAAACAATTGTTCCAATTCCACCGGTAATATCTGTTGCAATCGCAGTTTGAATATAAAGAGAACCACCAAGTGCCACACACGCATTGGAAAGCCCCATTCCAAAATATATCAATGCTGATGTATGAACACCTTGCGCCGTCGCCATGCGTGGATTAGCTCCCATTGCACGCATAGCAAGACCAATTTCACTTTCCAAAAAGCGCCAAATCAAAAACGCCATAACGAGCAACACAATACCAACGAAAAGAGGACGCACAAAAATATCAGACAAACCAAACAGATTATAAAAGGGCGTTAACGCCGTATCAGCAAGAGCTAAATTAACATTAGACCCTCCCATAATTCCCATAATACGAAGATTAACCGTATAAAGTGCCGACATTGTTAAAATAGAAGCTAAAAGATTCAAAATGCCAAAACGCAAATTCAACATAGCTGTTAATAAACCAGCCACCATACCTGCACAAAAAGCGCATGCCATAGCTGTCCATGCATTGAAACCCAAGAGAATCAAAACACCACAGACACAGGATCCAAGAAGAAACGATCCATCAACCGTTAAATCAGGAAAATCTAAAACCCGAAATGAAAGATAAACCCCTATAGCAACAAACGCATAAATAAGGCCTAATTCCACAGC
Organism: Bartonella sp. AA9NXGY; assembly: GCF_042196845.1. Lineage (NCBI taxonomy): Bacteria > Pseudomonadati > Pseudomonadota > Alphaproteobacteria > Hyphomicrobiales > Bartonellaceae > Bartonella > Bartonella sp. AA9NXGY. The sequence continues at coordinate 1,486 of NZ_JBHIRB010000012.1, read as the reverse complement.
ACCAGAAAACGCAAATATATTCATGTAAAGACAATCCCCATGAAAACTTAACGTATTTTTATTGTATCAACACTCTATCAATAAAAGTTATTGAATCACTTTTGTTGCACGATCAATAACTGCCTGCGGAATAATAATCCCTGCTTTTTGGGCTGCTTTCAAATCAATTCGAATGTCATTATTAGCCGCCTGCACAACATCAATATCACCAGGCTTTTCACCCTTTAGAATACGCACAACCAATTTCCCAGCATCAACCCCTACATCATAGAAATTCACACCTTGCGTCATAAAAGGCCCGCGCCCGATAGTATTAGCATCAACAGTAAATACAGGCATATTGGCTTCCTCTGAGACCTTTATTGCACCTTCTAAAACAGATAAAATCGTATTATCAGCAGGAACAAAAATAATATCGACCTTACCGATTAAAGCGCGTGCTGCTGCCTGCACATCTGAAGGCTTTGGTGCCGATGAGGGAATAATTTCAATTCCAGCTTTTTTTGCTACATCCTTTAACGTTTTAAGTGTCGAAACAGAATTTGCCTCAGAAGCATTATAAAGATAACCAATTTTTTTCAAATCTGGTTTTACTTCTTGTAAAAGTCTAACACTTTCTGCAACATCTATACGATCAGAACTCCCCGTCATATTACCGCCAGGTTTGGTAAGTGAAGAAACGATTTTAGCTCCGATAGGATCAGAAATTGCTGCAAAGACGATAGGAATTGTTTTTGTTGCCGCAAGCATCGTTTGTGCTGAAGGCGTGGTAATTGCTACAATAACATCGGGTTTATCACCAACAAATTTACGTGCAATTTGCGTTGCTGTTGAAATATTACCCTGCGCTGATAAAAAGGTAAGTTGAAAATTTTCACCTTGCTTATAACCATTTGCTGCAAGCACATCTTCCACACCTTTACGAACAGCATCCGCAGCAGGATGGACCATAATTTGCGTTATTGCAACTTTAACGTGTTTAACTTGGTCATCGGCCTTTGCAACACTGTTCATCATAAAAACAGTTGCAATGATAATCCCTAATATATTTATTCTCTTCAACATTATATTCCACCCCTCTCCATGCAAAAATTAAAAAAGGAATAATTTATTACTGAAGAATTTTCTAAAATCAATCTTTATTTCATTTTATTTAAACATGGACAAAATAAATCAAACTAAAATGATATTTTTTTGTTGCAATTCGTAGAAGCCTACGCCATACAGACAAGATATATATCGAATCGGTAAGCGGGTGTAGCTCAGGGGTAGAGCACAACCTTGCCAAGGTTGGGGTCGTGGGTTCGAATCCCATCGCCCGCTCCATTGAATTTTGTATTTGTAGCTTGCCAGCAGGTTTTGTACCAATTTATTTTTTCTCAAAGAGTTTTAAAGGGTCTTCAAATGCTTTTCAAAGGGTATTTAAAGCTCTCTTTAACGCATTTTTCTGCTCCTATTTTTCCAAATCACTAAAGCATGTAAAGTC
>NZ_JBHIRB010000011.1:0-77056 GCF_042196845.1 Bartonella sp. AA9NXGY | reverse complement strand
ACCGTTGCATTACCCCCAGCAGAAAGCGCCTCGGTGTTTAATACGGTCTCCACGCCGTCAACCGTTGTGCGCCCTGCATCTAAACGAATATTCTTCAAAGATCTCATTTTATGTTTCAAACGTTTAAACGTGCATTTAAAGAGCTTTCATAAGCGTATTTGTACTTTTCATTAAAACCTAATTTCTTTAAATATTAGCCGGTCCATTTTGGGGGTGTTATCTTAGAATAGAGCATTCTTTAAACATTGTTGCTTTTAATAAAAAGTGAGAAACCCCATACCTTATGATGTTACAATGGTTTTGAAGTTTGTTTGCTTATCTTTGTCTTAATAGCTGCCCCCAAATTTGGAAAGAGCTCTTTTGGTTTCGTATTTTTAAACTATAACTTTTAAAACGTTTTTAGTACCAAATCTAAAGTAGATAGTTATTCTACTGCCATGGCATTATTTGCCTCCATTTTTTTGTGGAAGCGAATAGTTCCGTTCTTAAAGACTAGCCTGCAATCTATTCATTAAAAGGCTTTTCATTTCATGAGATATAGCGTTTTGAATTTCATGACCTTTATTTCCTACCGCGGTAAAAAATACCGTGGTTATAAAATCGATCTTGTCTTTAAATCCTTTTATGCAATCTTTATAAACTAAACCTATAAGCTTATGACCGTTTCAAACGATTATTCCTTTGAAGGTTTAGCTCAAAAAAGAGCAAAACTCATACCATTTTTTAAACCTATACAATTTATGTTATCGATATTTTCAAACGACTAAATTTTTAAATAATGTGATTTGTGCTGTGATAAAAACGTACCATAAAATTTATGAACTGTTATGAATGATATCTGCTTTTCATTTCATTTGAACGTTTACATGCGTTATAATATTTGCATCATGATTTGCTTTTTACAGTCTATTCATCCATGGCAATCTTATATAAAAAATGGTCAAATGAATCATGCATAAAAAGATGGATTCTTGAGTGGATTCATATAAAATAATTTCACACAACCTATTGACTTTATTGTGTTTTTTAGTATTATATCTTGAATGACCGATGGAAGCGAGGATATTGCGTATTTCTGTTTGTGTAATCTCTGAAATAGGCAGACAGCCTAATTTGAGGAGAATATGGAGTTTTAAAGGTGAAAACCAGTTTCCATCTTTACCATCATTTTTAATTCAGCTTTACGACTTTCAAAAGCATCTAAGGCAATGTCTTTTAAGTAATGGAGATTACGCATTGCCTCACGTTTTCGTTTCTCACGTTCTTTAATGGGATCATGACCATCACGAAGAACAGAGTGCTATTGGGAGGGGTGCCAATTCACGAGCTTGTTTTAAAGAGACATCTCTCAAAGCACCCAAGTCCATTTAGCGACAGCGCCCATGAATGGTATAACGATAAAGCCATTGAGCACCCCCATCTTTACGTTTGTGAAGGAGCAAGCCGGCACCATCATTATATTTTCCAGCTCGTGGGTGTTGCTAAAGCCCTTGGCTCTTGAGACGATTCATAAGAGCCATTTTTAGTCCTTTCTTATACATTTTTTACCCACACGCCAGCCCCGCTTGTGGTGTGCAAGAGAATGGTTTTTCTTGATTTAAGACAAACAGGTTTCAAATGAGAGAATCTTACGTTATTCAGAACTCTAACTCAATGAAATCAACGCTAAATTATCATTATAAATCAGCATATTATACCATTTTATCAAGATAAAAGATAAGGTATTTTTATCTAGAATATGTCACAAAGTATGCTGCCTTTTCGTACATGAAATCGATTTTTTCCTGAAGTGTTTTCTTTTCTACTTAAATACACTTTTCCTCCTCTTCACACGTATTGCGCAGCTATTCATCATCGAATTTGCCCATAAAGCTAAGCAAAGTGTATTTTTAGATAATATAAAGATAATAGCATTAAGAATAAATCTTAAAAAATAGAAGATTTCTTGCTTTTTCACTTATGGAAGTACAACAACTTTACCGTTCAATTATGCTCCTCTTTGAAGGTAGATATGGTGCTAATATGCACCATGGAGCTATCCAAGCAAAGATGATATTAGAAAAATGAAAAGTTAACCACTGCACATTTAAAACAGATAGGAAACCTACAGCCACTCTCATTCATTCCAAAGGATATAGAAAATGAAAAAAAACATATCGGATAAATAATCAATCATAGCTTATAATATAAGAGCATAACAGTGTTTTCATATGGCTACACTCTTCCCTTATGATATCTGGACAGCAAATATCTCTAAAACTTCTATAAAAATACTATTAAAGTTATGCTGTAAAAATGTTAATTGCCTCAACAATCATTTGTCAAAAATTTGCAAAAAATAGTCAGAGAACTAACCGTTTGAACCACAAACATGATTTGTATGCTAATGATTTGATTTTTAACGACTTTTAACATATTGATAATCTTAAAATTAAATCAGACAGCCTCCCCAGTTAGTCCGGATAAGTAGGTATCTAACAAAAACTATTGTTAGGACCGTAGAAGACCGTACCCCATCCTTGTATGAGAAAGTGAACTTCCTTAAAAAACTTTGATATTAATGATACTAAACAGATTGGTATTCATTTTCACCTTAATCCGATAGATTCTGCCGTTAAAGGTGCATTTAGCACAATACACAATTATCTCACAATTTAACTCTCTATATTGATGTAAACTATCAAAAATTTTTTAAAAGACGTGTAGCCGAGACAAGTTTTTCTGATAGAATACGCTACCAATTTTAATATAAAATTATAAAAAAATAAGCATATTAATCCGTTTACTATTAACAAAAAAACGGACTGTATTTTTTTGTTATTTACAATCTATTATAGCAATAAAATAATTTCTTTCTTTACGATGTGTTGTCGCTATCTATAAAGATTTCTTTACACTTCCATTGCTGGTTCTTCTAAACAAACAGTTTTGAGAAAATTAATGCATGAAAAGAAAATCTAACAACAAGCGCTTTATCTTTCACATACAAAACGCTCAAGAAAGCTAGTTTTTTCATTTATAAAATGAAATAACTCAATAAAGTTCTTTTTGTATCAATAAAAGATGTTTTAAATGAAATATTCAAAATATTGATTTATAATGATAATTTAGCGTTATTCCTATTGAATTAAAATCTTGAATATCGTAAATTTCTCTCATTTAAAATCTGTTCCATGTTGAACTAATCAAAATCATTCACTTACACATTACAAGCAGGGCTGGCGTGTGGAGAAAAGTTATATAAGAAAAGCCTGAGAATTCCTCTCATGAACTGTCTCAAGTGCCAAGGGCTTATCACAAATATTGGGAGCTAGCAAAATGTGTGACGGGCTTGCTCTTTTATTAAGCGTAAAGGTATCGGCTTGCTCCTTCGTAAGCGTAAATATGATGGGATTCTATGGCTTTAGCGTTATAGCATTCATGAACACCGTCGCGAAATGGGCTGTGCTTCCTTAGAAAAATGGACTTTGGTACCCTTATCTTTAAAGAAAGCCTGTGAATAGCCCCCTCATCTCTTCTTCTTATAGCAGAAAAAATTTGCTGATCGTTTTGGTGAATGCATCAAATAATACATCTCAACGCTATAGAGCTTTTATAGCGATTATCTTTAATAGACAATTTTTAAATATCATACTTCATAGTGCTTTTAGCATAAGCTTAACCAAGCTAGGTTTTATGAAATCCACTTTTCTCGACTTTTTATGATCATGAAAAAAGTTTTTCTGAAGCAAAACTTCAAATCATAGAGAACACCATCAATATAATTCGTTTTGTTATTTACAATAAAAACATAATGATATAGAAACTGTCTGGGTACTTGCGCCATCAGGGGAATGAAGTAAGCATCAAAGCATACCAAATACTAAAGGCATATCTATGTGTAAGAAATATATTTATAAGAAAAATTTTTTGTTATGTACAATTGCTGGAACTTTGATTTTTTCTCATTTCGGTTCAACTTATGCAAATACATCAGCTCCTGAAACTCCTGGAATTTTGGGAAAGATTGAATTAAATAAGGGAGAAGAAAAGACTTTAAATAATGTTCTTGTCCGCGATAAAGGACCTGGAATATTAGCGCATGATAAAGCAGCTATCACAATTGTAAAATCAACAATACACACGGAAATGTCTGCACTTTCTGTATCAGAAGGTGGACGCATTCATGCTAAAGAAATTAAAGCAAATACAGTATACAAAGGTTTAGAAACAAAGAATGGTATAATCAACGTTGAAGATTCAACCATAACCGTCCAACGAGGAGGTGCCGGTGGTATCGTTTTTTATGAAACAAAAGATTCTTCACTGAAAAGTGGAGAAAAAGTTGTCAATAAGGTTGTTCTTAGCAATACAAAACTTCTTGTGAAAAACGGTACCGGTATTCTTGGTCCCTACTGCTCAAGAGCCGTTGCTGAAGTTCAACTTAAAGACTCAGAAATTCGATCTGACGTATTATTGAGAAATAAAACGAAACGTAAATATTATGACAACGATACTCTTCCTGTAACTTTAGCATTAACCGCTGATAATTCAACAATAGAGGGACGAGCAAGAACTTTAAAAGTCAATACAACGGTTTTGACTCTGAATAACAAAAGCAAATGGTACTTAAAGACCTCTCAAGAGGAAGTCGATACTGACTTTAATGTGTTTAACTATGAGCTCAGTGATATTAAACAACGAGCCCTTTCTACCGTTTCAGTACTGAATCTTAATAATAGTTCTATCATATTTAAGACACCACAAGGGCGGGAAAAAGATCATTATCATACCTTGTATGTAGGGCGAACAGCTGAGGTTCGTAGACCTGAGGGAAGTACAATCCCCGATATAGAAAGCACTTATAATACAGTTTACAATGCCACAGGCGATGCAAAAATTTATTTTAATATTGAATGGAGTGATGGTCTAGTAAAAGAACAGCAAAAAGCTGACCGCCTCCTTATACATGGTGATGTATCAGGCAGCACAACAGTCCATATCAAGAACCTTGCGAAAGGTGAGATATTAAAAGCTGAAGATTCTGTGTCTTCGAATATGCGTGGTCTTTCACTCATTCAAGTTTCTGGAAATGCAAATGAAGATTCCTTCAAACTTGCACACGGCTACACCACAATGGGGGGATTGCCCTATAAATATATACTCAAAGCCTATGGTCCAACATCCAGCCATGGGACAGCCGATAGCACACAAAGTCATTTTAGCGGAATATCACAAGAATCAAAAGAAAATACCCTCAAAGACTACACAATCTACACGATATCAGCATCAGGAACAATGATTGAAGGCGTTTCACCAAAAGAGAAAGAAGCGCAAAATACCGGTTCATCATCCCTTGGACAAGCAAACAACGCACAAAACATCTTGGAAAAAAATCAGAATTTCTGGGATTTTCGCTTGCAAAATGCGACTCTCGATAATGAGGGAAAGATCAGAGCTCTCGTTCCTCAAGTGGCAAGCTATTTGTCCATGCCTAACGCACTATTCTCAGCTGGACTGGCTGATATAAACAATCAAAACACTTTACTCAACTCGATGCAGGAAAACACCTTTGAGACAAAAGATCATAAAAACAAAGGAGTCTTATTCTCGACTTATGGAAATAAGATGACATTATCCTCTCACCGTACGCCATTACAATATGGCTATGGTGCCGATATTCACTATGCAGCTTTACAGGCAGGCATTACATTAGCAGCTCTAGAAGATCAAAACATGACCACCAATTTTGGTCTTTTAGGGACATATGGGAAATTAGCTTTCACCCCTAAAGACATGGAAGGTGCTGACAAGAGTACACTCAATAAATGGTCAATTGCTGCATATAGTGGGCTGCGCCATAATAATGGGATATACATCCATGCGCTCTTCTCCTATGGAATGCTCATGGGAGATATCACCACAGCTCTCATAGGAAAGACTGCAGAATTGAAAAATGCTGATACATTCAGTGCATCAGCAACCATTGGACAAAAATTCGAAACCAGTAAGAAAGAATTGGTCTTTGAACCACAAGCACAACTTGTTTATCAACGCCTCATGCTTGGCACACTCTCAGATGTCGATGGCTTTGATGTGGATATGGGAAATCCTTATCAATACTTAGTGCGTGTTGGTGGACGCTTAACGCAAACGAAGCTTTCTATTGAAAACGGCGGTATTCTTTCTTTCTATGGTAAATTGAATATTGTTAAAGCTTTTTCTAACAATGGTACGATACAGATTGGTGAACCATTCCACCTTGATTCTATAGGAGCGTCTGTTGAAGGTGGACTTGGTGTAAATGCACAATTATCACAAAATATCGCACTTTATGCTGATGTTAACTATCAATATAAGCTTCAAAAAACTGGTATATCTGGAGCAAGCTTTTCAGGTGGAATACGCTATCAGTTTTAAGAAAAAGCAAAAAACAATTTATATTCTATTCATTTTAATAAAAGGCAGTACAAATGTGCTGCCTTTTTACAATCTATTGGAAAGAAGCGTCAATAAGGATTCTTTCTACCACCTTTCTTGAGCCAATTAATCTCACTCAAACCAAATGTAACAAAATCTGTTATCTCTAAATGAATACTGAATTCTCAAGAGAGCTACCTTTTTGATTTATAAAAATCAAATGCTTTTAATAAATTTTTTTGTATTTTAAAACACGTAATAAATAATTCTCTGTGTAAGAAAATCAATTAAAAGCTTTTTGTAAGCACACAACAACAGCTTCTCCAAAATTTGTAGAGTTTCCATAACAACAGCCTTAAGCAACAAACATCCTTGCAAAATATTTTGTTTCTTAACACTTTTAAACGGAATACTGATCAATCTAGCTTTTCTGCAATTCATAGTTTCTAACTGCAATTTTTATTTTAAAAGCTCTTCTAAAATCATTTTTTTAACGATAAAGAACACGATACAATATTTCGTTTTGTTGTTTACAATAAAAACATAATGATATAGAAGTTGTCTGGGTACTTGCGCCATCAGGGGAATGAAGTAAGCATCAAAGCATACCAAATACTAAAGGCATATCTATGTGTAAGAAATATATTTATAAGAAAAATTTTTTGTTATGTACAATTGCTGGAACTTTGATTTTTTCTCATTTCGGTTCAACTTATGCAAATACATCAGCTCCTACAATGGTTATGGCTCGTGCGGATAAAGCAGGAGAAGAAAAAACCTTTAATAACGTTTTTATCCGCAGCGCATATACAACAGTGGTTGCTGATGACAAAGCCTTTATCACCATTACAAATTCAACAATGCGTTCAGACTCAAATTTATTTACCGCAACAACAGGTGGACGTATTCATGCTAAAAAAACTGTAGGAAAATCAAATTCCCGTGGTTTAGAAATTTCAAACGGCATCATCCATATTGAAGATTCAATCATAAATGTTTCCGGACATCACAAAAGTCGTGGTATCCTTTTTGATTACATCCCAAGTTCCCAAGTAAAAGAGGGCGAAAAAGTTATCAATAAAGCAATTCTTACCAACACAAAACTTCTTGTTGAAAATGGTATTGGTATTCTAGGACCAGATTATGCAAAATCTGTTGCTGAGGTAGAACTTAAAAGTTCAGAAATTCGTTCTGATATATTATTAAAAAATAAAATCCCAGAAAACTCAAAAGATATCGATCCTCGCACTTTTATATTAAGCGCTGACAATTCGATTATAGAAGGACGAGCAAAGACTTTACCTCAAAATACAACGATTTTTACTCTCAACAATAACAGCAAGTGGTCCCTAAAGATTAGTCAATTTGAAGTAGACAAAGAATTTGACAGCTCTAAAGGATACTTGCTCACTGATATTAAACAACGTGCACAGTCTATTGTCTCAGTATTGAACCTTAATAATAGCTCTATTATATTTAATGCGCCGCATAAACTAGCAGACAATCAATATCAAACCTTGCATGTGGGAAAACAGCCAACAGCTGAAGCTGCGAAAGCAGAGCAAAACAGAAGCTCCGATGCAACAACGGTTTACAATGCATTGGGCAACGCAAGGATTTACTTTAATACCGAATGGAGTAATGGTCTTATAAAAGAACAACAAAAAACTGACCGTGTTCTCGTTCATGGTAATGTCTCAGGCACCACAACGATCTATTTCAACAATCTTTCAAAGCGTGCAGAACCATTCGATGATGATGAAGTTTCAATTCCTTTGAATGCGCGTGGTCTCTCACTTGTTCAGGTGTCTGGAAAAGCAGAGGAAGCCGCCTTCACGCTGGCAAATGGCTACACTACAATGGATGGATTGCCCTATAAATATGTATTAAATGGCTATGGACCAACATCTAGCCGTGGGAGAGCTGACAAACAGCAAAGTCTCTTGCAAGAAAGTGAAGAGTTTTGGGATTTCCGTCTACAAAATGCGACTCTTGATGATGAAGGAAAAATCAAAGCTCTTGTTCCTCAAATGGCAAGCTATTTGGTTATGCATAATGCAATATTCTCCTCTGGCTTGGCTGATATAAACAATCAAAATACACTGTTAGATAATATGCACTCAACAGTTTTTGGATTAGAAGGTCATAAACAAAAAGGGATATTTTTATCGACTTATGGCAACAAGATGACGTTATCTTCCAGCCGTAGTCCATTGGAATATGGTTATGGTGCTAATGTTCACTATGCTGCTATACAAGCAGGCATGACATTAACAACGTTAGAAAATCAAAATATAACCGCGAATCTTGGTCTTTTAGGCACATATGGAAAGCTCGCTTTTACGCCAAAGGACATGGAAGGTTCTGACAAAAGCATACTGGATAAATGGTCCTTTACGGCATATGGGAATCTCCACCATGACAATGGTCTCTATGTTAATGCATTTTTCTCTTACGGCATTTTAAACGGACATATTACAACAGCCCTTATCGGCAACACCACAGAATTAAACAATACGGATACATTAAATATATCAGCTACCGTTGGACAAAAACTAGCAACTGGTGTTGAAGGAGTGTCCTTTGAACCACAAGCACAACTTATTTATCAACATATTGCCTTTGGCACTCTTTCAGATATTGATGGCTTCCAAGTTAATATAAAGACCCCTCATCAATGGTTGGTCCGTATTGGAGGGCGTTTAACAAAAACAATACTTCCTATTGAAAAAGATCGTGTTCTTTCTTTTTATGGTAAATTGAATGTCATCAAAGCTTTTGGTGAGAAGCGCGCTATTGATGTTATGGAATCTTTCCATCTCGATTCTATGGGCTCTTCCCTTGAAGGTGGGCTTGGCATTAACGCGCAGCTTTCTAAAAATATCGCACTTCATGCTGACGTTAATTACCAACATAAACTTCAAAAAGCCGGGTTCTCTGGAATTAATTTTTCCGGAGGAATGCGTTATCGCTTTTAGAAATCTTAGCTCTCTATTTTGACGCATAAGCAGCGCTGAGATGAAAACAGTGCTGCTTAACTACATTACAAAAAACCGTAATGTGTCAAAAAGTAGTTCATTTTTAGCAAAACAAAGAAAATATCTTAAGGAACATCTCTATGCATAAGAATCTTTTGTTATGTACAGCCGCTTGTGCTTTATTTTTTTCTTCTTTTAATTTCACATCTACCAGCACCGCCTCTGCTCTAAGCCCCCAGGAACGCCATGCCATTGAAGGGATTATGAAATTACCTGAACAATATCGCCATGCCATTGATTTAATAAACACACCAACACAAGCAGAAAAAAATCTTGAAAAGATCGCCTCTGGCGCCATGATGGAGGATAATTCGCACTTCAATCAAGCACTTCAAGAAGCATTAGATGATTCAGGAACTCAAATTAACAGATATTTCTCAGGGATCGGTCGTTATGCAACTCCTGATCATAGAGAGGAAATGCGGAAAGAAAGAGATTCTATATACGCTCGTGCTATGTCAGAGCAATTTAATCGTGATGCGTACCGCATGATGCAAGCCAGAGCAAAACTTGAACAATTACGTCAGAATCGATTAAAAACAAGAGAAAATTTATTACGTGGCTACGACAAAGCAGTTTCCGATGCCGTAAAGGCGGCAGCAATCCTTGAAGCTGATAACCAACAGCGTGTTAATGCTGCACACCAACAATGGGTAAGCCAAGACAATCGTGATTGGCACAAACTGCAAAATACAGCAGAAATATTACATAAGGCGGCACAAGTGGATACTGCCTTACAAGGACAAAACAAGGAACTTTCCAATACTTTACGCAAAGCAGTATTAGAGACTTTGAACGCGGATGGAATAACCAACGTGGAGAGAAAAGAAAAAACATCCCCTCCTGCATCTGAAAAGAATAAACAACCTCTTATTGACTCCAGTACAAAACAAAGACGCGCTAGTGATAAATTACCACCCGCTCATGTTGCTGCCCAACACAAGGACAATTCATTCACAAGAACAGGTCATGGAATGAGACAGCTTAAAATAAATGAAAATTCGCAATCTGATATTGATCCCCAAACAAACACCACTTCCTCGGAATCAAAAACAACTCTTAATACATCAGCAAAAGCGCATATGAATTTGCTCCCAAAGGTTGAGAATACTGCTACCGCGGCTACAGAGAGCTCCTCTAAACTTACAGATGATGATAAAGCAACCGCAGCTTCTACTTCTCTTGATGGAACAGAAAAAAGCACAACTCTTACACCACAAGGAGAAAGTTCTTTAACCATGCCTATTGCGATGTTTGCTGTTGGGTTTAGTGATGTCAACAATCAAAATATCTTGTTAGACAATATGCAAATAACAATGTTTGAACCCAAAGATCATCCAGAAAGAGGCGTTTTCTTATCATCTTATGGCAATAAAAGCACCTTTTCTTCTAAGGTTCAAGCAAAACAAGATGGTGTTCAAGCAGATATTCACTATGCTGCATTGCAAGCAGGAGCAACACTAATAGCGCTAAAAGATCAAAATATCAGCAGCAACTTTGGTCTTTTCGGAACATATGGGAAATTATCTTTTACTCCTAAAAACAAGGAGAGCTTTCAAAAAAATATGTTTGATAAATGGTCACTCACCGCATATGGAAATATTCAGCATGACAGTGGCATCTATGCAAGTGCCTTTCTCTCTTATGGAATTTTCAAAGAAAATCACGCTACAGCTCTCATCAAACATACCTCAAAAGTGAAGAATAGTAAAACATTAGGAGCCGCTGCAACTGTTGGTCAAAAACTGTCAACCAGTTTGGAAGGTGTAATCCTAGAACCGCAAGCACAACTTGTTTATCAACGTCTCATGCTTGGTTCTTTATCAGATAGGAGCTCTTTCTCAGATGACGATAACTCTAAAATAGACATAAGTAATCCTTATCAATGGCTGCTCCGTATTGGCGGACGTTTAACGCAAAACAAAGGACATGCTGTTTCTTTCTACGGCAAACTGAACATGATCAAAACTTTTAGTAAAAATTTTCAGCTTGCAGCTATGGGATCTTTAATCGAAGGTGGTTTTGGTATTCACACACACTTATCACAAAATATTCAGCTTCATAGTGATCTCAGCTATCAACATAAATTCAAAAAAGCTGGCATCTCTGCAATAAATATTTCCGCTGGAATACGCTATCACTTTTAAAAATACTTGTATTCCTTATCTTGAAATATGAAGAGATCTCATTATGTTTCGTTTTGTCTCTTACAAAAGAGACATAATGAGGTCAAAGTTTTACTTTTTATGAGAGAGGGGGAAATATTTTAGGAATACATCCATATGAAAAAAAGCTTCTTACTATACACAGTTTCCGGAGTTCTGTTTTATTCTTCCAGCGGTTTGTCTTATGCTATTCATAGTACAAATCCATCAACAACGATAGATTCTTCTTCTCTACAACCTGCTCGTGTCAAGTCACAAATAAATCTATCCGGAGTTTTTGATCCGTATAAAGATCCATATGATGGAATCGGGCGAATTATGCCATCATATCCATCTTCAACCCCTAATGGCCTCCTTCCCCCTACAGCACCTAGCTCCACAAGAACGAGCGCAAGCCCTATTTCTACAGGAAGTAAACTTACAACGCCTACTTCTACAAGCACTCTACCTCCCAAAACACAACTTGAAGGAAATTCAGCTGGAAATATAATTTCTTCTTCAAAACAAAACTCTGATCTTAGTCAAGGAAGTACACAAACACCAAAGACTAAAGTTACAGAAGGTGTACAATCTAACCCTACAACACAAAACACTCCTATTATACAATCTTCAACAACAGGAATGGAAGCAAAATCTAGAAGACGTTCAGGGGCGCCCTCCTCTTCTGCAGACTCTTCCAGCGAAAAAACACTATCGAATTCTGCTGTGTCTTCACAGCCAGAACCTACACAACCTTCACCGAATTTACAACCAGCACTTACAAAGTCTGAACCTACAAGAACGGAACCTACAAAACCAACAACAGAGCAAATACCAACATCTAATGAACCAGAACTCGCACAGCCAATATCTTTAAGAGTAGAAACTGAAAAAACAAGATTACTGGTACCACCAAAATCTGCAAAGCCAGCGCCAGTGCAATCTTCATCTGCACAAAAAATATCTGAAAAATCAGAGATTGAAAAACCAATATCACCAATAAAACAACCTGAAAAGTCTACACAAATTGAGGATATAAGCGCTGGAGTTGAAGCTAAAAACGGTAAGACCATAACGCTACATAACAAAAAAATTCAAGACAATGGTTTTGCTGTACATGCAGAGGGAAATAATTCAAAAGTCAACATGATAGGGGGAACAGTTGATGCGCGTTTTGTTGCACTAAGTGTATCAGATGGTGGAGAAATTGATGCTACAGGCATTACTGTAACAGCAGAAACAGCTGGTTTGGTAAACATGGAGGGCACAATCAAACTTAAGGATTCAAGCGTCCATGTCACGGGAAATTATGAAGCAGACGGTATTATTTTCCGCAACAATCCGTATAATGCCCCTAGAAAACGATATACACGCAATGCTGAAAGGAACACCAATGCCGTTCAAGAACAAGATGTAGCCAATATTGCTGATAAAGTAACCCTAGAGAATACAAAGCTTTTCGTTGAACATGGTAGCGGTATCAACCTTTATGGAACAGGCGTAAACGGGAAAGTCAACCTTAAAAATTCAGAAGTTCATGCCGATATTTTATTAAAAAATATCAAGAACGAAAGTGCCTCCACAAACACCATTACATTAGTTGCAGACCACTCTTCTTTAGAAGGTCGGGTAAGAACTTCTAAAGATAATAGAACAGTTTTTGATCTAAAAGAGAGGACGAAATGGCTTGTAAAGGCGAATAAAAATGCCACAAATAATGATAATATTTTAAATGACTATAGACAGTTTGGTGTTGATGAAAAATCATACTCTAATCTTTCTGAATTGCACCTTACAAACAGCGCCATTATGTTTGACAAGCCCATTGAGGGACATTATCAAACTCTGTTTATAGGACCTAATCTTTCGCAAGAAGACGAAACAACTCACACAGCAGCGATTTATAGTACAGCGGGTCTTGCAGAGATTTATGTAAACACTCAATGGGATAAACATTCTCCTATCACGGAACAACAAACTGATCGCATTGTGATTAATGGTGATGTCTCAGGAAGTACTGTTGTTCACATCAATCTCCAAACCGATAGCTCTGCTGTTTGGGAAGAGACGATGACTTCACTTCCTTTAGGGACACATGGGATTTCAATCATTCAAGTTTCCGGACAAGCAAATGAAAATTCCTTCACGTTAGCAGGAAACTATATGACAATAGGGAAACAACCTTATAAGTATGTACTTACAGGCTATAAACCTGGAACATCTCATGAGAGCCAAAATCTTTTTGGTAAAAACAGTAATTTCTGGGATTTTCGCTTACAGAATGCCTACATTGATAAGGATAAAAAGGTTCGAGCCCTTTTACCACAGGTAGCAAACTATTTAACCATATCTAATACTTTATTTTCTGCTGGATTTACTGATGTAAACAATCAAAACACGTTGTTAGACAATATGCGAACAACAGTATTTGGGGCAAAAGACAATATAAAGAATGGTATCTTTTTCTCTTCCTACGGCGAGAAGGTCACCCTATCTTCCAACCGCGATCCACTGCACTATGGTTATGGTGCTGATGTAAACTATACTGCCTTACAATTAGGGGGCATATTAGCCGCCTTAGAAAGCAAAGACATAAGCGCATATTTTGGTCTTTTAGGAACGTACGGAAAGCTTGCCTTTACGCCAAAAGAGATGCAAGATTCTGAAAAGACAACGCTTGATAAATGGTCACTTACCGCTTATAGCGGCATCCAGCATAGCAATGGTATATATGTCAACGCTCTTCTTTCTTACGGAACCTTAAAAGGAAATATTACCACAGCTCTTGTTGGGAATGCCGCAAAATTGGATGGTACCGAGATGCTTAATATATCTGCAACCATTGGTCAGAAATTAGCAACCGATACAAAAGGGCTTGTCTTTGAACCACAAGCTCAATTCATTTATCAAAATCTCATGTTTGATATTTTCTCAGATACCAATGGCTTAAAAGTAGACATGGGCAATCCACATCAATGGTTGATCCGTTTTGGTGGACGTTTAACAAAAACGATAATGGCTCTTGAAGAAAACAAGGCTGTTTCCTTCTATGGTAAAATGAATGTTATCAGAACTTTTGGCGATGGTAAAACAATAAAAATTGCTGATACCTTTCATGTTGATCCTACCGGCTCCTCAGTTGAGGGAGGCATGGGGGTGAACGCATATCTTTCTCAAAATATCGTACTAAACGCCGATATCAGCTATCGGCAAAAACTGCAAAAAGCCGGTGTATCTGGCACCAATTTGTCTGGCGGAATACGTTATCGTTTCTAAAGCAGAAGTTAATTTTAACTTAAATAAAAAAGCAGCACAAAGTGCTGCTTTTTTATTTAAATTTATATATTTTTTTAAATTCTCAAAAATCATTATCACATCAAAGAAGATTTTGACTTATAATATTTCTTTTGCATATTGAATAAAAAACTAAACACCATAACATTCTCTCATCAAAATACCCCATGCATAAAATTTTATGTCTTATATTATCACCACACCTCAAGCGATGATGTTTTTACAGCACAACAGAATAAGCATTCATGCCGATTTAAAAAAGTCAGCCCCTTCTTCGCTGTGGACACTCTATTTATTTTAGATGATGTGCATTTTATTATATACCTGCTATAAAGACTTAGTATCTGGTATAAATTCTTAAAGGCATGTTTTTCCTCTAAAATCTCAATACTACAGCAACTCAATCATAAGACAAGCATTTGATTTATAAAGACAATTAATTGTTTTGCATGTTAAATGAGAATATCGTCAGATTCTTTCATCTTAGACCTGTTCCATGTTGAATCAACAAAAAACATATCTCTTACAAGTGACAAGGGGGAAGAGCCATAGGGATAAAAAACTATTAAGAAAGGATTAAAAATGCCTCTAATGAACTATCTCAAGTGCCAAGGGCTGTAGCAACATTGGGATCAAACAAAGAATATGACAGTGTTTGAAAAATATAACAATATCAACTTGCTCTTTTATTAAGCATAAAGATGGTCGCGCCCTATAGATTTTATATTATTTCCATGGGAACTTTCTTATTATACCATTCACAAGCACCGTTGCATCAAGATGTCGTTGCGCCGCCCCACAAACACCATCACGAAATAGACTTGAGAGCTTAGATATCTCTTTAAAACAAGGCCGTGAATTAGGAATAACAAATCCATTCTATTTTGAGTATTTTGTCGTGCATGAAGGACATGCCCGCAGTAAAAAACACAATAAAAAAAGCGTGAAACAATGCGGAATCTTCATTATTTAACAGATAGTGCTTTAGATACTTTTGAAAGACATAAAGCTAAATTAAAGAACGGCGGAACAGAGGGAAGCTGATTTCTACCTCTTTATTCTTTCCCAATGAGATTGCCTCCCCATTTCAAATATTACGCCAACAAAGATATACGCACTATGTCCACTCAGATCTGGATGCTCTCTCCAATCTGACATACAAAAACTAAAACAACAGAAGGAAATAATAAACCGCTTTAATTTTTATCTCAAGCCTATAGATTTAAACAACGAACCGCGTCATATCATCACACTTTAAAGGACAATATTCCATGAAGCTTATAGGCAATATTCATCACATACTCTTCATCATTCATGCTTTTTGCTGACTTGGTGGTTATGGCGGAGTGAACGCACCAGATCCCATCCCGAACTCGGTCGTGAAACACTCCAGCGCTGATAGTACTTTGCCTTAAAGCACGGAAGAGTAAGTCGCCGCCAGATCTGCTAAATGCATGCAAAAGACTCTCAATGTATGAACCTTACATTACCACAGCCCCAAGGAAGCTGTTTTTAAGGCATCACAGGCTGGTCTAAATATCCTCTTGATCGGCCTCTCCCTAAACTAAAAAATGAAGCCCCCTATTAACTTAGTCTGCAAACAATTCTCTGTAAATAATCCGCCTTCTCTGAATTCTCTTTCAGCCAGTATCCCAAAGCATGCGGTTCACATCACTACACCTTAAAAGACATTGTTTTAAGAACAGCGTTTTACAGTACATCAGGATAATAATTTAAATACCAAAATGCGCTTAAAACAAGTCTAGTCACTAAACGCACTATTTATCCAAATCAACTGCCCTACCTAATCATTGTCATGACTTAGAACAGCCCGTATTAAGCAGATTTGATCATTCCTCTATTTCTTTTGCACGTCCAGATAGTTGTATAGCTCTAGAAAGATCATTAACTGCATTTAAATGTGTTTGAAGTAATTCACTATTACGCTGTAATTTTTCTTGTAAATCAGACAACAAACTTTCAACCTCATGCTCAATATCTTGATTCATATAGCGCTTCACATCACTCATGGATTTATTAAGATCACGCAAACCACGTATTTTACGCAAATTTATTTCTTCGTAATCTGGAACACCACTGCTCTCTAGCATATTGCTTTCATAATCAACAACTTGAGCTAATCCTTTAACAGCAGCAACAAATTTTGTCATCGCCCAATCACGATCAATAAGGTTGTTATCAAGAACTTTTGCTTTTGCCGCAAAACTATCATCACCATATTGCACTACAGACATTTTTACTTCCCCTTCAACACTATTGTTCAATCTTACTTTCAAATGAGGGAGACTAAACAGGTTCTCTTCAATGCTGATACACTCAACCAAGCTCGTGGTGCAAACATTGCTCAAACAACAGCACGACAATCCTTCAAAGCGTATACCACTTCAACTTTCAACGCGTTCTCTCAAATATTTTTCTTGCTTTGCTCCAAAACCATCATTGCGGCTATACTAATCCATAAAAACGCTATAGACTTAAACCTTACAGCAATATCGAAATTTCCATATTTGCTCTGTCTATTTCGCCTTGCCGATTTTATCACGAACTCATCTTCAACAGAAAATAACAATGCTTTCACGAAAACTTCAGCCACAAAAATATCTGCCGACAAAAAACCGCAGCCTATCTTGCAGCATATAAAGACATAAGCCCATTAAAAATTTCAGCATTTTACTGATAGAAGCACTTTACCCTCCATAACCTTATGGCTCTCTCTGCACTTAAACTTGTATACCTTCCATCGCCCCATAAGATGGCGCCCGACAAGATCAGTTTGCACCCATTCAAAAGGACACCCCCTCTCCCATGCTCTTTCTGCACACATGCAGTATTTCGCATAAAACACAAAAAGAATGTTCTTTCGAACAGATCAGCCATACAGCAATATAAAAAAAGACATCTTCAAATAGCTAAACAGCCATCAATCTTCCTTTTTTAAATTATCATTCGCTTTTCTTTGCAATGAACGACTATATAAGATTTTTTGAACCTTTTCAAGAGTTTCTTAGCCAATCAGTTCGATACGTCTTCAATCGCATATTTACGCGCTTGTTTTAAAGAAATATCTCTTAAGTGCACCCAAGCCTATTTCGCACCGCGGCCCATCAATGGTATAATGATAAATCTTCCATGACATGTATAAAATCCATTGAGCACTTTCCATCTTTACGCTTAATAAAAGAAGCAAGCCAGCACCGTCACATATTTTTCTAACCCCTTATGTTCTGATACCCTTGGCACTTGAGACGGTTCATAAAGCATGGCCTTTCTTGTACAATTTCTCTGCGCATGGGAGCTCCCTGCTTGTAACTGCAAAAGACGTTGTTTTGGTTAATTCACCACGAAACAGATTTGGAATGAAAAAATTTCCAGTATTAAGGAATCTAATTCAAGTTGAATAACGATAGATTATCATCTATAAATCAAAATATTATCCAATGCATAATGCTTAACGCTCCCCCCATTGATATTTTCAGAATTTTCACAGCATCTTCTTACAGATTATTTCATTCCATAACACAGTTTGCTCTTAATATCGCGACTTTACATGTGCTACTGGTATAAAAACAGAGAAACAATCATTTTATAATCAAGGTACAATTTTTGTTTACGATCTTTCTCTCGTTTTCAACCTTTTAAATGCAGCTCTTCTCTTTCATAATCATCACATTTCAAATCTATTCCATGTTGAATAAATTAAAATCACTTGCTTGCACATCACAAACAACGCCCTGATGTGTTGATAAAATACGCTGAAAGAAAAAGACTTCTTATGAACCTTAGCAAATGCCAAGAACTATAATAAACATTGGAAGCAAGCGTACGATGATTGTGACTTGCTCTTTCATAAGTATAAAGATGATAGCATTTTATAGATTTTTATATTATTCAAAGTTTATATTATTTCATGAGAGCTTTACTGTTATACTATTCACATTTACCGTTATACCATTTACGAATGTCATCGTAAAATGTCTTTCGTGTGCGTTAAGAGATATTTCTTTAAAACAAGTACATAAATATGCAATACAAATATACTAATATACAACATAAGTATATTTCTTTTGGAGCGTTCTTTACTTTTGTGCAAAACATGCCCTATTAGAGCAGCATTAACCAATCTTGCTATGAGATAAACGATCAGAAAACATTTTTATCTTCCGCCGCTCACCTTAAAGGACTAAGATCTTAACTCAATTGGCTCTGTACGCAGTCCGAATTTTTGTCAAACGATCTTCTCCTGACTTTCCCCTCATCTGATTCACTTAAACGAAAAGCTCAACAAATAAACCTACGAATATTCATCGTACACTAAAAAATACTTAAACGTTCCAAGAAAACTTATATGTCTTATATTACCGTTATAAATGACAGTGCTTTATAGCATAACAGGATAAAAAAGCTTCCAGCAACACAAAACTTACAAAATCAATCAATAGTCTTTTTAAAGCTTTCTTTTTTAGGATTCACAATACTCCAACTCCTTAAGCTTTTATAAAAAAGGAACGATTTTAAGCTTGCCGAATATGTTGTATCAGCATATATTACAGATTGTAACATATTGTTATTCATAAAATCACCTCAAAAAGAACAGAAAGAGGTTTTTATGGCTGATCTCGTAAAAGCCGCTATGCTTTATTCAACCTTGATTATCACCATCAATGCTTTTGTTGTTATTTTAGTTCTCGTAATAGAAATATACTAAGCATACTCTCTTGGCTTTTTATAATCTGTGCAAATAAGCATCTTAATTTCACATAAGAGCAAAGAAAAATTTTAATTCTACAGATAAACCACACACCCAATTTCAAACATCGCTTGCAACTATTTGAGTATAAACTCTGCTTTTTGTATGCATTTTTAACCATCAGTGCCCGTCTTTTCACGCTATCTTGAATCTCAACTTCACTCCCAGCTTAAAAAACGAAATTTTCTATCAGATCCGGTCTGTAAATAATTTGTCTCCTTATTGAGTAAATTTCCCCTTCAGGGCATATCACAATTCTAAAGAATAATATTTCATGAAACTTATGATAAATCTATTGAACACCATCTTTACCCTTATGAAAGAATAAACCAGCAGCATCACACACTTTTTCAGCCCCAAATGTTGCCAACAAACCTTTAGCACTTGAGATAATTTATAAGAGGCATTTTTACGTCTTTCTTCAACAGTTTTTATCCACACGGCTCTCCCCGCTTGTACCATGCAAGAAGATGGTTTTAATTAATTCAACCGAGAACAGATTTGGAATAAGAGAAGCTTACGTTATTCGAGATCCTTATTCAACATAATAATAATTAAATTATTTTTATAAATCAAAGTGTTATTCAGAAAAACATTCATCACACACTCGAGAACAAAAAACACCTCATACGTAAAGTTTTATATGCGCTCCACCGCTCAACATGATAATATCACAACACAATTAAGATAAAAAAATAACAAGGAAAACCCTTGTAAACTCAGAAAAGAGAGAGGAGAAAAATGAAAAGATGTGGAGAGCGCTCAATTCCTCACACATCCAGCAAAACCGTCCTAGCAAAACTGTCTCACAACTTAACTAATGTTATAATATTCTCAAACCAAAAGAAATTTTTTAAAAATAGTTTGAGAAAAACATTTGAGTATGAAACGATAATAATTCTATTCAGAATGTTTTTCTCTTTATTAAAACAGAGAAAGTAATTTCCGAACAAATGTTTCCTCCTAATTTTTCCGAAATTAGCCGCAACACTTAAAGACGATCTTAGTGTGATGAAACATTTATTTGTGATAAAGGCAAAAAAACACCCCAAAGATAGATTTAATCTCATATTTTAAATACATGTAACCAAAACATTAAAAAATTAGCAGTAACACGTAACAACTCATTGGGAGGCAATACTATCTACAATTAAAAGCACTTTTGGGCTGAACAAATGACAGTATAGCATACGTTTACACAAAGAGTACTGATCGTAAACAACTAATTCTTGAAGCCATAAAAAGACTCTCTAAAAGTTAGAGAGAGCCTAAAAACGCAATAGAATCAAGAACTAAACAATTCCTTATTTATTGAACTGTATGTTTTTAATTAATGCCAAACATAAGTTCCATATATGCTTGTCTGGCATGTTGGCAATTTTTAGATTTCTCTATAGAAGATTGATCCAGCTTTTCACATTTTTTTGCCCACTCTTCGAGTAATATTTTATCTTTCTTAAATTCCGCTACGCTGTAGTTTTTTTCGCAACCAGCAACGACAAGTCCAGTACAAAGCAGCAATGCTGTAATAATAACTTTATTCATGATTTAATTCCCTTCCTTTTTATCTTCAGTTTTTTTCTCGTCATCATGTACAAAGCTTGAACCAGGCCAATCTCGGGCATGAACTTCACGATACGCTTTATCTGCATTTTTACAATTTTGAGAATCTAAATCCTCTGATATCATGCATTTCATTGCCCATTGCTCGAGTAATTTGGGATCCTTCTTAAATTCCGCTACGCTATAAGTTTTTTCACAACCAGAAACGACAAGTCCCACGCAAAGCAGCAGCACTGTTATAATGATCTTGTTCATGATTTAACCCCTCTCTTTGTTTTATATTTTATTAACAATATCTTTGGATTCACATCCCCTCCTATATTGTGACCTTGCGTCTAATTTTCCTTTGCAAATACGCACATTTTCAACGCAAACATGTTAAATCATGAGAGCCGCTTTCATTTATCAGACTTGCATTTGTAACATTATCTGCACGGCAGCTCTTTGTATTTGAAGTGTTAAAACTTCAGCAAAAATTCTGATATCTTGACATTCTCAAAAAGCTTTTTAATCATTTCTTTTCCTTCAAGAACCTCTTGGTAACGAGAAGCAGCACGATATCTTACCCCAAATTCGTCATGCCTATACCCATTGCAAATTCCCTGCAAACGAAAGAATACAGCTTTTAGTCAACTAATTGCGCTCTTATCATTTCTAAACCACCGGAAAAGAAAGAAAGCTTTAAGTCCCCCTGCACTTTTTAAAAGCCAATAGAAATGCTAAAAAAGCAATCTTATACATTCCAATTGAAGAAAAAAGCCTATTGCCTTGCTTACCATTACAGCTGGCATTAACTATTTAAGACTATAAAATCATATAAATGTAAGAAATATTGTCTATAATATGCTCAATGACTTCTTTTGTTTATTAGGAAAACTTATAGCGCGTCAATATCAGTAAATTTTACTTATTTTTATCCCCCCCCTTATAAACATGAATATAATTTAATAAAACGGATTGCTGCATAACAGAAAAAAATAATCAACGCTACTCTTAATTACATTATTTACGCATGTATTAAGTACAATAAACAAAAAAATAACCTGATGTTTAAAATCATTATCAAGATAATTTTTATGGAAGAATAAACTTATCTACTCATCTAGCGGATAAGATCACAAGTAGTATGATGATTATCACATTTATAGGGAAAAGTTTGAAACGGAGAATTTTTCGCAAACTCATAGCTCTTTCATGCGATGATACAGAACCTTATGAGAAACAACTTGAATGAAGCAACCATCGTGAAAAAGGAAGAGCACTTTTATTATTAACTTCGTATAAAAACAATCGATATCATCTCTAGAAAAAGCACTCAAACCAACGAAATTATCGTATCATTTTTTACACTTTTCCGTATTTTTGTGAAAGCAATTCGCGGACCTCATCAGCTATTTTAGTTCCACGACTTGCACAACTGACCTTAATCAACCGATGCAAACTTTCTGGTATATCAATCGTGAGGCGCTTCATACCTCCACTCATGCTCCCTTTGTGGCTTCCTACCCATGCATCCGCTGTTAAAGGAATTGATTTATTCGTTGGTTTTGTGCCAATTTTAATTTTTTTATTCATCGCGCTAACTCCTTGATTTCGGCTGCAACCGCTTCAATCTCTGCTGCTGCTGGTCCTTGCTTATCAACTTCATAAACCGCCTTCCCCTGTGCTGCTGCTTCTGCAAAAATCACGCGCTGCGCAACGCTAGAAGAAAGAACATGCACAGGGTATATGCCAAGAGCTTCGTTCACATCACGCCCTATCGCTGTATTGACTATTTTACGATTAATAACAAAAGCAGATTTGAGATTTTCTTTATAAACACGTGCTTCGTCAATCAGCTTTACAATTCCATCCGCAGCCCAAATATCATAGGGACTAGGCAAAACAGGGATAAGCACCAAATCCGAAGCCATAAGAGCACTACGAGCAAGATCAGTTACACGCGGAGGACCATCGATAATAATATGATCATAACCATGACCAATCTGTGTAATCTCTTTGTGAACCGTTGCACGCGGTAAACCAATAACCGAAAACAAAGGTGCATCTTCACGCGCAGCAGCCCAATCCAATGCGCTTCCCTGTGGATCAACATCAATAAGCAATACCCGTAGACCGGTACGGGCAAAACTGGCCGCAAGATTAACACTCAACGTCGTTTTTCCGACACCTCCCTTTTGATTCAAAAGTCCAATAATCATTTATTACGCCTTTCAGCATTATCGTTTTTACGATTATACAGAAAGTAATAAAAGAAACAAGCATCCAATACGTGCAAAATAACCATTTCTCCTATTTTTAGGATAAATAACAATAGCCCGCAATTTTTTATAATATTCTTTTAGCATGAGCAAAAACATTATGAAGATGATATTCTTGAAAAGAACAAAATAAATTTAAAAGAGGCATGCTCTTCTTCCCCCTCCCTAAAACGAAGATTCTTAAATCCATGTCGATCTGTAAACAATGCGCTGTAAATGATCCAGCTTCTTATTTTGCGCCGGCCTTTTGGGCTTCTCCCTTCATGCTATCCACTTAATACAACTCTACAAACAAGCTCCACTCTGAATATACAACAAACTATAAGGAGAATTCATTGTTTTACGCGTTGAATGAGAGAGCTGAAATCAGGAAGATTCTCTCATTTCATGCCTCTTATATTAAATTAATCAAAATCATATCTCTTGTACGTTAAAAGCGGGATTGGCGTGTGGGCAAAAACTGCACAAGAAAGGATTTAAAATGCTTCTTATGCAGAATCTCCAGTACCAAGAACTATTACAATATTGGGGGTTGGCAAATATAATAGGTGCCGACTTCCTTCTTCATAAGCGTAAAAAGGGTGGTGATCCATGAATTTTATACTCTTTGACGCTCGACAGAGTAAAATGGGCTTAAGAGAAATAAGGGGGCCTCTAGCAAGCGCGTAAACAAGCAACACAATGAAATATCTATGTTTAGTAAACACTATAGATTATCCACAAAGACCAAACATCCGTCTTTCATAAATCGCATAACGAACATGTTGCGAAGTGAGATATTTTGCATCTTATAGCTCATTTTTCCCAAATAGATTTTCTCGACAAAAAGAATATTTTTGTTAAGATGCCACTGAAAAACTTACCTTCATTATGTTCTTTCTATATACCAGACCAGAGGGTATCGTGAAGATCGTGCAATTGAGAATAAATAAAAATGAATTTACAACAAATTGAACCTGATATTTTTATCAGCGCCCAACTTAGCATAGAAAATATCAAAATATTGGCACAAGCTGGTTTTAAAACAATTATCTGTAACCGCCCCGATCACGAAGAGCTCCATCAACCTGACTTTTCTAGCATTAAAACGGTCGCAAATGAATATGGCATAAAAGCCTATCACATTCCCATTTCTCCTCCAACTATAGAAAAGTCAGCTGTTGAAGCCATGCAAACAATTTTAAAAACAGCCTCTCTGCCTCTTCTTGCCTATTGTCATCACGGATCACGCTCGCTGCATCTTTATCGCTTAGCGCGTCTTTAAACAGAGGGTTCGCACACTTCCTCCTCGCCTTAAAAGACGAAGATTCTTAAATATACATCGATCTGTAAAAAAATAATCAGTCAATAATCTTTGTCTTGCACCTTTCCACTCAGGCTTCACATTTCATAAAACTCTATGAGCAAGCTTTGCTCCTCAATATACAACAAGCATGCACACCCGAAGCCATAAAAATGCATGAAAATTCATATGATGATCAAAGAAAATTATTTTCACCTCACTTTTTATCACTGCTCCACCTTCTTTTTCTCTTCCTTTACCAATACGAGCTCATTCGTACGCCACAGACACCTGAAACGACAGTAAAACCACTAAGAAAACCCATATTCCGAATAAAAGGCATGCAGAGTATTTTATAAAAAAGCCGTAAGCCATAATCTATGATTAACTGCGACATATTGATTTATAACAATTAATTATTTTGCACGTTGAGTGATAAATCCTAATACCGTAAGATTCTCTCAAGTCTATTTATAGTGAATCAATCAAAAGCGTGTTTCTTGCATGTCACAAGCAAGAAATATTCGTGTGAAATAAAACGAGTTAAGAACAAACTCTCATAAACGCTCTCAAATAGCTAAGACTGTACAACACTAAAGGCTTGTCAATATAACGGATGGTGTCGGATTGCTCTTTTATTAGGCATAAAGATGATAGCGCTCAACGGAGCTTTCAAGATACCATTCATGAGAGCCATCATGAAAATGAATATGAGAAGCGTTGAGAGATATTTCTTTAAAAGAAGTGCATAAATTAGCAAAACAAGGATATTCCAGCATTTTATTTTACCTGTAGGGCGTGATATCCTATTCAAAGAACAACAAAAGCCTGAAGCTGTTATTTTCATGATTTAAGAGATATTGCTCTGAACCCTTTTGAAAGTAGCAAAGCCTAATTTAAAAAAGACTGTCATCTGGACTGATTTTCCCCTTTATAACTTCATATTTTTCCCCAATAAGGCTGTAAACCGGTTTCAGAGATTATCCAAATGAATATAGCAATAGACTCTCCCCATCTGGTATACAAAAGCTGTAACAGCAGAGAGAGCACTAAAGCGTTTTAATCTTTGTCTCAAACATACTGCTCGCGTTGAGGAACACTAAAGAAAAAGTTTTATAAGAAAAACAATACGATACAGTCACGAATAGACCGAACATAGATTGGAAAGATGTTCTAACTTTTATCCAATATTTCTATCAAAAAACAACAAAACATTATTGGCTTTGTATTTTCATATCCTTACAAGACTGTCTTTCCTTTTCATTATGGGCGTTACATTTGTGAAAGACAAAGGAAATATATGGATAGTTTTTAACTTGAAAATCTGAAAGATTGACGTGTTACGACAACAAAATTGTGCCTTTATCCATCAAAAGCATTAGAAATTTTGAAACAATACACCTGCTTTCTCGCAATGATTTCTTTTATCTACAATCAATCGCAGTCTCCTTAATATGCATTCCCCATCACAATATACAAGAGAAACGAAACTTAAAGCATTTTCCAGCAGCTTCATTCTCGTTTACGTGATTGGTCAGCACGAAAACTGCTGCTGACCACTAATCTTCTTCACAAGACTCGACAAACAAAACTTTTTTAAAAATATTCATTACATAATACAAAATATCACATGCGTAAGGTTACACGAACCAACTCTCATCATAAACGATGATACAGCATAAATGACATAATAAGCCAAATTAGAAAAAAGAAACAATAAACTTTTAAATAAAAAAAGTCATCAATTAAATTTTATCAAACTATAAGCTTAAGATCGCAAGAAATTTTAAAAACAGCCTTTCTCCTTCTTCACGTCTATTAGTGCTAAATAGGCTGGTTGCTTATTCTTTACTGCATCTTTTATGATAAGTTTTAACGTATCAGAAAGAAACAAGCAGTAAAGTTTTGAATGACAACAAAAACCATAACGTTAACTTTGAAAAAAATGATGCCAAAATCAGATCTTCAGATATTCGATTCTCCCTCTCAACAACGGAAAAAACATATATTCGACGATGTTTTGGAATATATCTTTGTGATTATAATCACTTTAAGTGCTATTTTTACGGCTCTTCTCTCTTTTTCAGATCAGTTTAGGACATATTTTTAAAAGTAAGCAGCCTATCCAACGTTGATAATGGTTGTACTGTCTTTAAAATTTCTTTTGCTTTTTTTTCATCACGATGCATTTGCGCAATCAAAGGTTCAAGCCCATCAAATTTTTCTTGTCCTCGCAAAAACTGGAAAAAAGAAACGGTACAGCTTTCCCCATAAAGGTCGTCGTTAAAGTCAAACAAATAGGTTTCCAAAAGGGGCGCCCCATCCTTAACAACCGTTGGACGACAACCAAAGCTTGCAACACCATCATACAAAACACCGTTCGCACGACGCAAACGTACCGCATAAACACCATGAGCCAAACGAACTTGGGGAGGCAACATTTGATTAGCGGTAGGAAATCCCAAAAGACGTCCAAGTTTTTCACCTTGAATAATATTGGAGCGTATCCGATAGTGATACCCTAACAAATGGGCTGCTTTGTCCACTTCCCCTTGTGAGAGAAGTTGCCGAATAAAACTCGAGGAAATGATCAAAGATTGTGACTCTTGAGGACGAGCAACGCAAGGAACTTGCACAACCTCAAATCCATATTTCTCTCCCCTTTGGCAAAGAAGATGTACATTTCCACTTTTCTGATGACCAAATTGAAAATTTTCGCCTGTCACCACAACTGAAACATCAAAAACTTCCTTTAAAAACGACTTAATAAATTCGTCCGCTGAAAGAGCGGCAAACTGTGCATCAAAGGGCTGTTCAATCACGCCGTCAAAACCAAGGGTTTTAAAAATTTCAGCTTTTTCAGCTGCCTCTGTCAAACGATAGACAGGAGCTGAATGTTGAAAAAAACTTCTTGGATGGGGTTCAAACGTTAAAACAACAGATGGTTTCTTTTTTATACGCGCGAAATCAAGTGCTTTTTGCAACACCACCTGATGCCCACAATGAACACCATCAAAATTTCCAAGTGCCAACACTGCTCCCCGCCAAGCCGAGGGAAACATATGAATTCCCTGAAGACGCAAAAAATTAGTCATTACTGAAGTGCCCACATGATTGCTTGTGGTTTATAACCATGATGTTCAAGAAAAGAATGCAAAGCTTGCTTATCAACCACACCCTTTTGCGTATAATCATAATGATGAATCCCCCCCATAATATAAAGGGCATCAAGACCAAAGTGAGCCGCCCCCTTAATATCCGTTAAAAGACCATCACCAATAGCTAAAACTTGACTTTTTTCTACTGTTCCCCGTATTTTTTGAAGTTTTTCAAAGGCACATTCATAAATAGGCGCGTGAGGTTTTCCAGCAATGCGCACTTCCCCCCCTAATTGTTGATAAAGACGAGCCAATGCACCAGCGCACCAAAATTCTTTATTTCCATAATGGACAATCACATCTGGGTTCGCACAAATAAAAGGTAAATTCCGCGACCGCATGCGACGAAACATCTCCTCATAAGCAGAGGGTTCTTCGTCAAAATCTTCAAGAAAACCGCTACAGACGACAACAGAAGCCTCCCATTCTTCAACAAATTCACACTCTAACCCTTCAAACAGCACCAAATCACGTTGTGAACCAATGAAAAAAACTTTACGTGGAGCAGTCTGAATGAGATCGCGCGTTACATCCCCTGAAGTGATAATGGCATCATAATAGTCGCTATGAACATTCATGCTTTGTAATTGAGCAGCAACATCTTCCCGTAGCCGAGGAGAATTAGTTAATAAAATGACAGTTTTTCCCATTTGTCGGATTTTATACAACGCCTTCAACGCTGGTTCAAATGCATGTACACCGTTATGCACAACACCCCACACATCACAAAAAACAGCATCATAATGCGCTATAATAGTCTCAATATGGGTAAGTTCATTCATGGAGCACCTATCTCTATTTGTCATTTAAAGCTGTCTTTTACTTCAAAACTACTTACCGAAAGATAATACTTGTGTCATCTGCTTTCTCAAACCATATCCCAACTTTTTATCGTCTATAGAGATCATAAGAAATGATAAAATAACTAAGTTATCATTAAGTTGTGCAAAATTCTAAAATGCTTGATAGCAAAAGCTTATCATTCCCCAATGCTATTTTTCTCATAAAAATTTTAATTCTAACAACAACGACGTTGATAGAGTTTTTTATCTAAAATACTCAAATTCTTCACTGAGAAAATAAACGTATCCCCCTCTTAAAAACATGCATCATGAGAAAGCCCAATATATTTTCTCATTTCAAATTTGTTTATATTGAATCAATCAAAACCTATTCGCTTACATATTATAAGCAGAGAGCGTACAGATAAAAACACGTGAAGAAAGAAAAAATAGCTCTTAGGCTCCCTTTCAAAGGCAAAAACTGTCGTAATATTTTGAACTGGCAGAGAGTATGTGCCGTCCGAGCATCTTTTTTTCAGTAAAGATAGCAATATAGCTTTTATCCCATTCATAGAGGCTTTTACGCTATATACTTTACGAAGCACCATTGTAAAATAGGCGCTAACATTGAGAAATATCTTCTAAAACAAACATGTGAATATACAACAATAAGATCTATAATGTTTTGAGTTTATTTTGCATGAGGGCTCTTTACTCATAAAAGCTTTCCCCTATCATCATGATATCTCAGACGCATCAAAACAAATCATTTTGATTATTGGTTAAGGACAGCACCGTAAGCGGTAACTTGAGCTTAAAAACCAAGGTTTACCTTCGTAAAATGCATATCTGATGTCATGAGTTGAGTAAGCAAACCTTAAAACTTTGAAAGGCAAACAACCTCCTATTTAAAAAAATCTATCCGTCTCAAGAAAAACTATTTTTATTGCCAATCTCCTAAAATTACTTTATGAATCGAAAAATGTTTTGATCGCATACGCAACGATCAAAAGGGGTCTTGAAAACCCGAAACCCTAGCGTAAAAATAAACCCACTATGTGGGTATCCCGGAATTCCGGGAGATTTTGCTATGTCCAGGTGCTCCAAGCACTAAAAGCAAAATGCTGACTAGGGTTCAGTGTTTTCAAGCTCCCGGAATACCAATGCGAGGGCGCTCGCACCTGGAGGGGGAAAATGCAAGCTCAAAATCTTAATATTGATCTTTTTGTAGGCAAAAAAATTCGCTTTAGGCGAAAAGTGCTAAAAATGTCTCAAAAAACATTAGGGCATCATTTAGGTGTCACTTTCCAACAAATCCAGAAATATGAAAAAGGCTTAAATCGCGTGAGCGCAGGACGTTTAAAGGAAATTTCCGATATTTTGAATGTTCCACTTGCCTTTTTTTACACTGATATCATCAAAAAAGACAACACCCCGTACCATTATGATGAAATCGCCTCGAGCAAAGAGGAATATTTGCTTTTAAAAAGTTTTAGAGTCCTCACAGCTGTCAAGCAGAAAGCGATTTTAAACTTAATTTGTGATCAAAATTAAAACGCTTTAAAAGCATAGCTATAAAGTGCTACACACCCTATTCTTGTCTTTCTCCCCACACCCCAAAAGGATGCCCCCCTCCTCAAACCGGTTGATAAACGATCCGCCTTTTCAAAAATAGCTCCTTCTCAGCTTCCCATTTCATATGGTTCCTTTCACAAAATTATATAAACAAGCCCTCCCTTGAATATTCATCACACTCTCTTATCAAAACACCCCATGTATAAAGTTTTATGTCTTATATCACCACACCCGCAAACAATAGCGTTTTACAGCACAACAGAATAAGTATTTATCTGTATTTAAAGGGACTACCTTTTCGCTATGGACGCTCTATTTATTTTAAATGATGTACATTTAATATACCTGCTATTAAAGACTTAGTATCTGTTATAAAGTCTTAAAGGCATATTTTCCCTCTAAAATCTCAATGCTACACCAACTCTATCATAAGGCAAAACATTGATTTATAAAGACAATTTATTGTTTTACATGTTGAATGAGAATCCAGAATATCGTAAGATTCTTTCATTTCAGACTTGTTCCATGTTGAATCAACCAAAACTATATCTCTTGCAGGTTACAAGTGGGAAGAGGCGTATGGATAAAAACTATTAAGTAAGAATTAAAAATGCCTCAAACGAACCGTCTCAATTACCAAGAGCTGTAAGCAACACCCACAAGCTGACAAACTGTGTGATGGTGCAAGGCTTACTCCGTTATAAAGCGTAAAGATGGAGGTGCTCAATGGATTTACCCTTATACCATTTACGAACAGCGTCGCAAAATAGGCTTGGATACCTTGAGAGATATTTCTATAAGACAATGCTATCCAATTCTCTCATGATTATAATCCTCAATCTGATAAAGTTGAAACAAACAATAAGATTGCGAATATGATTTGGGGAGCTCATCTGAAAGATGAAAAATGATAAAAAATCCGCTATAACAATTGAAGAAGCGAGCATTCGTTGAGCCGTAACTTCTTTATTTTAGAATTTTTATATCACACTTTACTGTTGAGTAATATGTATTTATTAAAATACATGACCACGGTCTAGAGCATCAAGCTTTGGCGAGAAAAACATTTCAGTATCTGCTTGTAAGACATTTTGACAATTTTTAGATTCCTTAACAAATTGTCCTGAAAGAAAACACTTCGTTCCCCATTCTTCTCTTAATTTTGCATCTTTTTTAAAATCTTCTAGGCTATAGTTTTTTCACACCCCAAGACGAATAATAGAGTCATGCATAATAAATAATTTTTTTCATTTTACTCCTCTTTAAATACCTTATCTGTTAATATTATCCCCCCAAATGAGGGTTGAATTTTCACACTGTATGAGAATACAGCCTCACTATCCACTTGCTTGCTTTCAAAGTGAACACTCTGAGTAAAGTGACGCAAGAAGAGCTCACAATAGCCATCGTATGAGTTTGTCATAAAATACAATAAGAAGGGAAAGAGCCCAAACTGAATACAAACGATGAAATCAGAAGGCGCATTAATGCTTTTGTTCAACTGATTTCAAATAGTTACATTGCAATAGGCATCGCCCCTAGCCCTATAGAAAGCCTATGAGCATTATAATACTTAAATCTCACGATCAATGGACTATGCAGCCATAACAAAAAAGTATGAGCTCTTTTTACCTATTTGTATGTTGATTATTGTTCCTCCATCGAGGCCTAAATAGAAACGTTTTGTGATATATAGAAAACAATCAGCAATGCAAATCATTTTACGAAGATTTCTTCGTGTAGAGTCTATTTGAAATCCATCCATCATTTGGAAGTCTGAATTTAAAAGCAGATAATTATGAAAGCTTTTCAAGGAATGCAACAGATTGATCACTTTTAAAGAAGTAAAAAACGTGATCCAATCCTGAAGACAAAATTCTGATGAAAAAACTTTTGCTATGAATTCTTTTAAGGCATTGTGAAAGATTTTATCCATTATATCAAACGTTACACCATTTTTGGGTCTGTTTATTTTTTACTTTTATCAACACCGCTCTAGAAATCCGTTTCTTGAGCGTTTTTTATCGCCTCACTTCTCCTTCAAACACAAATACTCAAAAATGCTTTGCCACCAACAATGACATTTTCCTGCTTTTATAAAACACATAAGTAAAAATAGAGAAGTGATTTTGAAAGCAACCCTACCTTGAAAAGGGAATTACCATCCATTTACTTCCTAAACGAAAATAATCTCACCGTTTATTCAAATTTGCTCTACGATTTGGTACAATTTTATTGATAAAGTTTTCTCTATAAAAATTTAAGTAAATATGTTCGTTAAAACCAATCATGGACTAGCAAAGGGGTTATAGGATCCATTATCTCGCCGCCATTTTAAAGGTTCAGTGAAATCACTCGACCAAAGACCAATCTTATTGCCACGTGCTTTTTCTTCCGCATGATGATACTGGGCTGGAATAGAATTTTTCCCCTCTTTTGAGAGTACCAACATACCTTCTTTAAGACCTTCCTCAGCTAAATCAACCCCTTGAACAAAACATTGTGCATAATAAACACCATTGTGCATCAAAGCCTGTTTACAGGATAAATCCTGCCCAAGTGTTTTGGTGACAAGCCAAGCCGTTGTAACCGCACCACAGGGCCATTCTTGATCATTTAATCTTGCTTTTTGACGGGGTGCACATGTGTCCACACCATAAAGATGAATATCACGGGAGATATGTGAGCGCCAAGATTGTGCAGCAGGCGTCAGTAATTTAAATGTAACCCCACTTGTAACAGAAGCCTTACCATGAAAAACAACAGCATTATTTGCAACATCATTTAATGAAACACTCTTCTGCAAATCGAGAGCTGGTTCATTTTTTTCTAATTGCTGTTTGGTGATAGATCTACCCAACTTTTTTTCTTCTCGATAGAGATCGACAATATCTTGGATATCTTGCGTCTCAAATGTTTTAAGAATGCTGAAATCCATTTTATCTTTATATTGGCTTAATCCCCACACTGTGGCCCCCATAATGTAAATAATAACAATCAATTTAAATAGCATCTCTTAACACGCTCGCTCAAAAAATTCGTTTTTTTCCTATCATGTCAGATTATTGATCAGCAATCCCCTTGTTTTTAAAGAAAAAATCCAAATATAAGTGTTGCAGATTAACTACATTTTGTAAAGAATGATATTCTTTCTTTCATTATTTTAATATTGTTATTTTTACCAATATACACAACTTAAAATTGCCATTTTCATGTAACACAATCTCAATTTGAAAAGACTTCTGTCTCTTTACGAAGAAGAGCTTGAGAGTGAACAGATCCGCGATCAAGGCTTTTAAAACAAACAAACGAGAAGAATTAAACTGTCATCAAATGACAGCACTCTCTAGTTTGTTAGAGGCAATGGAATGTCGACATATGAACAAATATTATTTGTTAAAGAGAGGTAAAATGACAGATAATAGATTCCAAAACATCATTTTTATCGTGACCATGCTGCTTTTTACAGCATTGCTTGTATCAGATCCTTCTTATGCTGCTTCTACTGCTGGTGGAGGTGGTTTCGGGAAGCTCGATGGTGTTTTAGGCAACATTGTCGCAATGATGACGGGTCCAACGGCAAGACTCATTGCTATTATATGTGTTGCTGCTGTGGGGATTGGTTGGATGTACGGCTTTATTGATTTACGCAAAGCAGCTTACTGTGTTCTGGGGATTGCTATTGTTTTTGGTGCCCCCACTCTCGTCGGTAAATTAGCGGGCACAACATAAATGAACGAAGATACTCTTTTCCTTGCCTGTACGCGCCCGGCCATGTTTGCTGGTGTTACAATGGAAGCGATGGCGATCAATGTCATGGCGACATCCATTCTTTTCATTTTGACCAGTGATTTTACCATGTTTGGTCTTGGTATTGGGATGCACTTTATTTTGCGAGAAGTGACAAAGTACGATCACAATCAATTTCGCGTATTATTTGCATGGCTCAATACCCGAGGAAAACAAAAAAACCTCAACAGATGGGGAGGAGGTTCTACCTCCCCTTTACGCCTTATCCGCACGTATAAGGAACTAAGCTGAAGGAACGAAACTGGTGAAACAGATGTCAATAATGAAACGGGAAACTTTGCCTGAAGAATATATTCCCTATATACGCTACATCAACCAACATGTCGTTGCTTTAAATTCACGCTGTTTAATGGTTGTGATGGCTGTTGAAGGTATAAATTTCGACACTGCGGATATTGATCAATTAAATTCTTTACACAACCAATTAAACACCCTTTTAAAAAATATCGCAGATGAGCGGCTTGCTTTATATTCTCACATCATCCGCCGCCGTGAAACGATATACCCAGAGGGTCATTTTCTTTCATCTTTTGCAACAACATTAGATGAAAAATATAAAAAGAAAATGGTTTCGCAAGAACTGTATAGAAATGATCTATTTATTTCACTGCTTTGGAATCCGGCCGCGGATAAAACAGAAAAGCTGGTTTCATTTTTTCAGCGCTTGAGCAAAGCCAAGAAAACACAATCTGAGCCCGACGAGGAAGCTATTCGTAAACTCGAAGAGTTAAGTCAAGATCTTATGCAAGGTTTGGAAGAGTATGAAGTCCGTCTGCTATCCATCTATGAACATGAAGGACTTTTATTTGCCGAACAAAGTGAATTTCTCCACCAGCTAGTAGGGGGAAGACGTGAGCGTATTCCTCTCACATTTGGAACTATTGCTTCAACAATTTACTCGGATCGTGTTATTTTTGGGAAAGAAATTATCGAAATTCGCCATGAAAGCAATGAACGCTTTGTGGGCATGTTTGGATGGAAAGAGTATCCTTCTAAAACACGCCCAGGTATGACTGATGGTCTGCTTACGGTGCCATTTGAATTCATCTTAACACAATCCTTTGTCTTTAAAAGTAAGGCAGCCGCCAGTGCGATTATGAGCCGCAAACAAAATCAAATGATCAATGCAGCTGACCGTGCTAGCTCACAAATCGATGCACTGGATGAAGCGCTAGATGATTTAGAATCAAACCGTTTTGTTTTGGGAGAACACCACATTTCTTTAGCTGTTTTTGCTGATCATCCTAAAATATTGTCTGAAAACTTATCAAAAGCACGTTCCCATTTAACCAATGGAGGAGCCGTGATTGCCAGAGAAGATTTAGGATTGGAAGCAGCATGGTGGGCACAGCTTCCTGGAAACTTTAGCTATCGTGCGCGTTCAGGCGCCATTACCAGCAGAAATTTTGCCGCTTTATCGCCCTTCCATTCTTTCCCTGTTGGCAAACTGAACGATAATGTTTGGGGAGCTGCTGTCGCATTGCTAAAAACACAGGCTGGTTCACCTTACTATTTTAATTTTCATTATGGCGATCTTGGAAACACATTTGTTTGTGGTCCATCAGGATCTGGTAAAACAGTGATTGTTAATTTTCTTCTTGCACAATTACAAAAACACAATCCAACAATGGTTTTTTTTGATAAAGATCAAGGAGCAGAGATTTTTGTACGGGCTGGAGGAGGGAAATACAAACCTTTAAAAAATGGGCAGCCCACGGGTATTGCTCCCTTAAAGGGCATGGAATACACCGAAAAAAATAAAATCTTTCTTCGTAATTGGATCTTAAAGCTGGTGACCGCTGAAGGGCAAATCGTAACAGAAGAAGAGCGACAAGATATCGCCAAAGCCATTGATTCCTTGGAAAACTTACCCCCAACCCAGCGCTCTCTTGGTGCCCTTCAACTGTTTTTTGACAACACATCCAAAGAAGGAATTGCCATACGGCTGCAACGCTGGATTAGAGGCAATGATTTAGGATGGGTTTTTGATAATGACCAAGATGATCTCAATTTAAATGCGCAGTTCATTGGCTATGACATGACCGATTTCTTAGATAATGAAGAAATTCGGCGCCCCTTAATGATGTATCTCTTTCACCGCATTCTTGATCTGATTGATGGGCGGCGCATCATTATCGTCGTTGATGAATTCTGGAAAGCTTTAGAAGATGATTCATTTAAAGCTTTTGCGCAAGATCGGCTAAAAACAATTCGTAAACAAAATGGCATGATGCTCTTTGCAACACAAAGCCCTAAAGATGCTTTGAACTCAACAATCGCGCACACAATCATTGAGCAATGCCCCACCCAAATATTTTTTCCAAATCAAAAAGCAAATTACAATGATTATGTCGAAGCTTTCAAACTTACTGAGCGTGAATTTGAACTGATACAGTCAGAGTTAAGCAGAGAATCCCGTCGTTTTCTCATCAAACAAGGACAAAGTTCCGTCGTTGCAGAACTTAACTTACGTGGAATGAATGATGAGATCGCCGTTTTAAGCGGCACAACAAAAAACATTGAACTCATGAATGAAATTATCAACGAATATGGAGCTGCCCCTGACAAATGGCTGCCCATATTTTATCAAAGGAGAAAAAATCAATGAAAAAATATGGCTTAGTTACACTGTTATCTTTTTCTTTTATTTCTCATGCAATAGCGCAAACAACATCTGATGTGGATGAATATTATAAACAAGCACTCGAGAACACACAAAAATTAGATGCTGCAAAATCAGAAACAGCTGAAAACATTTATAAAAGCGCAACTGAAACTGCAAAAAAAATCAAAGACATAAGTCAACAACTTGAAAATATTAAATCAAAACCAGACACAAAACCAGAAGAATTGCAAGCCCTTCGACAAGATCTTCAAGTAAAGCTTTCTCTTCTTCAAGCCGATCTTCAAGTAGCTTCTTTAAAACTTCAGTCTCTTGATATGATTCAAGCAAGAGATACGAAGACAAAAGATGAATTACGTGAAGAAAAGGAACAAAAAAAGCATAAATATCTTGAGGCACAATTAAAAGAAAAAGAAAAAGAATTAAAAGAAAAACTTGAAAGTACAAGTACAAATGTCAGACTTTAGTTTTTCTCCCTTTGAAAGCGTTTCTGGGTATATTTTAAAACCCCTTGATAATGTGATGGACACGACGGTGAGTGGGCTGTCTTCTGCTATTTCAGCGCCCTTAAATCTCGCCGCAATCATTTTTATCTTTCTTTATGGCTATAATGTTATGACAGGTCGCGTTGCGCTTTCCATGCATAGTCTTCTCAATAATGTTGTTAAAATCGTTGTTGTTACAACAATGGCAACAAATGCGGATACATTTAATACTTATGTCAAGGATATTTTCTTCAATGATTTATCCAATGCTATTGGGAATGCGCTTAACAGTAATCCTGCAAGCTCCAATGTTTTTGATTATATTTTGTTAAAGGCAAGTTCGCGTTATCAAGAAGTCTTATACAATGCTTGGTTTTTTGAAAAGATCATTGTGGGTCTTCTTGGTTCTATCATGCTTCTCGCGGTTATTCTTTTTTGTATAGGTGGTTTTATTGTGCAAATGTTTGCACAAGTTGCACTCGTCATGATTATAGGTCTTGGGCCTCTATTCATTAGTTTGTATTTGTTCAATGCAACGCGAAAATACTCCGATGCATGGATTACAACTTTGATCAATTTTACCATTTTACAAGTTCTCGTAATCATGCTTGGAACCATTATATGTCAAGTTATCCTACAGGTTCTCAAAGTTTCATATGAATCAATTTACGTTCTTTTTCCCCCTGTCATCGTCATTTCGATCATAGGAGTTATTATCTTCCGTGCGCTTCCTGGTATTGCAACAGCGCTGGCCTCTGGCGGACCATACTTTAACGCTGGTGTCTCTTCAGGAGGACAGATTTTTACAATGCTTTCCAATGGTGCAAGAGCGAGTGGCAATGCAGTAAAAAGTGCCACTTCACAAATCTCAGGAGCTGCCGGTAACGCTGTTAGAAGTGCGGCAGGGGCGGCAGCAAAAGCAGGTAAATCTGGAGGCGGTCGTGGTCGATTTTAAGATAAAACACCTCTTTAAAAGAATAAGCATTTTTGTTTTTGCCTTGTGTGCGCCCTTTGGCGTACACGCCATGATCCTGTTCCAGATAAGATCTAACATCTTGGGTCTAACAATAAAACCAATCAAAACCTTGCATCACATAAACTTGTAAAAATGTTCAGAACAAAGGCTCTCATGCATTGTATTCCAAGATATTTGTGAGTTCAAAAAATGAAACGAAAAATAACTTTTGTTATGGTCCTAACAATCGCTCTTACTGGTTGTGCCTCTTTGAGTGGCCCTAAAAAACCACCACGCTGTAATGGCAAACATACACGCGCTTTAAATAAAGATAAGTGGAATTGGGACAATAAAAACATTGTCTACCCAGAAAAGAGTGTAAAGCCTGTTACCACTCCCATCATTCTCAATACTTTGGAAAGTGAAAAAGTAACAGCCAATTCAGCTTTATTAAAGCCGGTTATTCATGAAGCACGATCTGATAAAACTGTGGAGGTTATGCGTGAAAAGTGATGCCCTTGAAGAATATATAAAAGAAGCGCGCTCATTTGACATTGATCGCATGCATAGCATGCGCGTGCGGATGAAAATCTCCATGGCTTTAACAGTGCTTTTTGGATTGATGACAATTGCGCTGGCTTTAGCTGTCGCAGCTTTGACACCTTTGAAAACGGTAGAGCCTTTTGTTATCCGCGTTGATAACTCAACAGGTATTATTGATACTGTAAGCGCCCTAAAAGAATCCCCTAACGACTATGATGAAGCGATAACGCGTTATTTTGCCAGCCAATATGTTCGCGCTCGTGAAGGTTTTCAAGCATCAGAAGCAGAAAACAATTTTCGCTTAGTCTCTCTTTTATCTTCTCCAAAAGAACAAAACCGTTTTGCAAAATGGTACGCGGGCAATAATCCAGAAAGTCCGCAAAATATTTATCATAACATGATTGCTACGATCACAATCAAATCAATCTCCTTTATAAGTAAAGATCTTATCCAAGTTCGTTACTATAAAACGATCAGAGACTTGAATGAAAAAGAAAATATTTCCCATTGGATTTCAATCTTAAATTTTTCCTACGTGAACGCACACATTTCAACGTCTGATCGTCTTATCAACCCTCTTGGTTTTCAAGTATCGGAATATAGATCTGATCCAGAGGTAATAAAATGATCAGACTTTTACAAACAATCTCTTTAATTTTTACGATCACTGTCAGCTTTCACACAGCTCTCTCACTTGCGGAAACAGCGCCTGTCAGTGCACGTAAAGATAACCGCATCAGATTTGTCAATTATGACCCCTACAACGTCGTACAAATCATTGGCTCCATTCGCTCTTCGGTTCAACTAGAATTTGCCGTTGATGAAGAAGTAACCTATGTAGGAATTGGAAATTCGGTTGCTTGGCAAGTTGCACCGGCTGGACACTTTGTTTTTCTCAAACCACGTGAAGTTCAGCCTGTGACAAATTTACAAATTGTCACAAGCCGCCAAGATGGAACACAACGCTCTTATCAATTCGAGCTACAAGTCCGTGAAGGCGATGTTTCAGCCGGCAATGAGACGTATTTCTTGGTAAAGTTTCGTTATCCAGAAGATGAAGCCTTACGTAAGAAATTAGCCGAAGCAGAAAAAGAAAAACAACGTGAAGAAAACTTTGTCAATGATATTTTAAATATCCATGAAGATTTTGGACCACGCAATTGGGCTTATGAAGCTCAAGGCTCATCTCTTATTGAACCTGCTTCTGTCTATGATAATGGGAAAACAACAACCTTTACCTTTTTAGGCAACATTGAAATCCCTGCCATTTACATTGTATCGCCTGATGGGCAAGAAGCGCTTATTCCCAAATCGATTAAAGGCAACAAGGTTATTGTTCATGCAACAGCTGCACAATTCACGCTACGACGTGGGAATGAAGTATTGTGCATCTTTAACAAAAGGTTCGTACCAAAAGGAATTAATCCTGAAACAGGTACGACATCACCATCTGTACAACGTAAAGTGAACCTAGGAAGCAGCCATGAATAACACCGTGGATGAAAAAAGCATTAATGATCGCGATACAATAAAAAATGCTCAAGGGAAAAGTCAACAGAACAATGTGGGGAAAGCTATTGCTCTTATTATTCTTTTCAGTGTCTGTCTTTATTTAGCCTATTCAACACTTGTTACAGACAAAAAGCAACCAATTGAATCTTCAAAAGAAGGAAAAGTTATAAAACAAACAGAGCTTTTTCATCCTGCAAAGCCTACCCCTCCCCCCTTTGAACAGCCTCAACGAAATAACGCTCTATTACCAAAAGTCGAGCTACCAACACCAAACATCAATCAATTAAATTCTGATGACTCACTGCTGGAGGCAGCACAACGTGCTCCTGTATTAGCTTATGCAAGTACACAACAAGGCAAAATAGATTCACAAACAAATAATGGTGCTTTGCCTCACCAACTTGAAAGCAAACCTGATGAAACGACACAACGTTTTAATCATCTTCTCAAACCCACAGTGCTTGAAGGTATTCGTGCTTCAACCCTTGGCAATCGAAACTACATCATCGCGATGGGAACTTCTATTCCTTGTATTTT
Organism: Bartonella sp. AA9NXGY; assembly: GCF_042196845.1. NCBI lineage: Bacteria > Pseudomonadati > Pseudomonadota > Alphaproteobacteria > Hyphomicrobiales > Bartonellaceae > Bartonella > Bartonella sp. AA9NXGY. The sequence continues at coordinate 36,327 of NZ_JBHIRB010000011.1, read as the reverse complement.
AGAAACAGCCATCAACAGTGATCAACAAGGTTTTGCCAGTTGTATCATCTCCAGAGATATCTTATCAGACAATGGTCGTGTTGTGCTTCTTGATAAAGGCACCCAAATTGTTGGTGAATATCGCGCCGGATTGAAAAAAGGCCAAACACGTCTCTTTGTACTATGGAATAGAGCAAAAACCCCCAATGGTATCATTATATCTTTAGCTTCACCGGCAACGGATGCTTTAGGGCGTTCTGGTATGGATGGAGATATTGATAACCATTGGCTCGAGAGGATTGGGTCTGCGCTTCTTGTCTCACTAATAAAAGATGCAACACACTATGCCAATAAACGTTTATCAAAAAAACAGGAAAAAGAAGAAACTGAAACAATCTCTTCAGGACAAAACATCGCAAACATTCTCGTAGAAAATTACGCCAATATTCCTCCAACATTATCCAAAAACCAAGGGGAAATGGTGAATATCTTTGTTGCCCGCGATTTAGATTTTTCCAGCGTTTATAAATTGAAAGTCATCGAAAACAAAAAACAGATTATCAATCGAGCTGTTTCAAGAAACTTTTACAAAAATTCGGCGGTAACTTTAGAATGAACTCAAACTTACATACCATGAGCGATGAAACCGTTGCGATTGTTCTCACAAAACTTGAACCCATCAGTGCTTTTTTGAAAGATGATAGACTCTTTGAAATTGTTATCAATCGTCCCTATCAAGTCATGATTGAAGGATTTGATGGATGGAAAACAATAGAAGCACCGGGGCTCTCTTTTAATGAGCTTATGGGGATTGCGAAAGTTGTAGCATCCTATTCCAAGCAAAACATATCGGACAAAAACCCAATATTATCTGCAACGCTACCAGGCAATGAGCGTATTCAAATTGTCATTCCACCCGCTGTCGAAAAAGACACGATTAGTATGACAATTCGCAAACCGTCATCGCAGAGTTTTTCTCTCGAAGAGCTCGCAAATAAGGGCCTCTTCTCGCTCTGTGAACAGGTCTCTTTCACGCCCTTGCATGACTATCATTCTCGTTTTAACGAACTCAAAATCATCGAGCATAACTTAGCTCATGCCTACTGTAATAAAGACTTTGTCTCTTTTTTAAATCAAGCTGTAGCATGCCAGAAAAATATTTTAATTGCGGGAAAAACCGGTTCGGGTAAAACAACATTATCAAAAGCATTAATCGCCAAAATCCCTCAAGAAGAGCGTATTATCACCATTGAAGACACGCAAGAATTGGTGATACCACACCCTAACCATGTCTCAATGTTCTATTCAAAAGATGGACAAGGCTTAGCCTCCGTTGGCCCCAAAGAGTTGCTTGAATCATCTTTACGGATGCGTCCTGATCGTATTCTTTTGCAAGAACTTCGAGATGGTACAGCCTTTTATTATATCCGCAATGTCAATTCAGGCCATCCAGGTTCCATTACGACGGTTCACGCATCAACAGCCCTTGCAGCCTTTGAGCAGATGACCCTTTTGGTCAAAGAAAGTGAAGGCGGTGGTGATTTAGAGCGTGATGATATTCGAGGCCTGTTGATTTCAATGATTGATATCATCATCCAATGCAAACGGATTGAAGGAAAATTTAAGGTCACAGAAATTTATTACGATCCCTTCAAACAACGAAACATCTTTGGAGGTGACTAAAAGAAGATCACACCGGCTGCCAAAGGTTCTTTTAAAGCAACGATTGCAAATAAGAGAAAAAATGCATGAAAATCAACGAAACAGAAAATAGAGAAAACCTTTTATCGATGACAGAAGAAGAATTAAAAAAACGCCGTGAAGCCGTTGAAGCAGCCATCAGCACCCATGCGATAGAGGGAGTAGCGCTTCATCCTACAACACTCAAAATTTTAGAAGAATACGCAAAGGGGAATATTTCACTCGAGGAATTTAACACTCTTATGGATAACGTAAAATTATAAGGAAGCTACAATGCCAAAAGCAAAAGCAAAGACAAAAAATATACAGACAGTTTCTCCCCATCATTATGTCTACCCAAACACCACAACACTCAAAAATAAATATGGAATAAAAGACTTAAAATCCTTTCTGGAGAAATGCTCACATGATACAGCAGAAGCAATGGTTAATCTGCGTGAAGCCCCCTTACCAGAAAAGTTTGATAGCTCCTATCTATGCTCTATTCATCACCACTTATTTAAAAATACCTTTGAATGGGCTGGATATCTGCGCCATCTCCCCTTTACATTTGAAGATGGCACCACAGCCGCCATGCCCGAAATGAAAAGAACAGGATGGGAAAATCCTTTTGCACTCGGCGATGAAATCCAAGACGGTTTACAAAAATTAGATCAAACGCTTGCCGAAAAAGATAATTTGCAAGGCTTAACACGTGAGAAATTTAACGCTGAAGCAATAAGCTTATTTAACTTCCTTCACCAACTCCATCCTTTTAGGGGAGGAAATGGACGTACACAACGGGTCTTTTTTGAAAATCTCGCCAAAGCCGCAGGGCATCAGCTTGACTTTTCACTTGTTACAAAAGAACGCATGATGCTCGCCAGTGTTGCTGTAGCAGAAAATGGTGACCTAGAGCCAATGCAACATCTGTTTGAAGATATCTCTAATCCCAATAAAATACTTCTTTTAAAGGAATTCATGAACAACATGAAAGAACTTGGGCGCAATGTTAATGATCGTCCTGTTATGGTTGCAAAAGAAGGTGAAACTTACACAGGTACCTATAGGGGTGCTGGTTATGATAGCTTTGCTTTCAATGTGAAAGGCGCTTACATCATCGGCAATAAAGAACAGCTCACGCCAGAACAACTCAAAACATTAAAACCTGGTGATAGATTTACTTTTACCGTTCCCAAAACAAAAAAGCTTGAAAGCATTCTCATTCCACAAGAAAGATTAGCCCCTTTGACAGAAAATGAAACGGCCCAAATGGTTGCAGAAGATTCTTGTGTCCACGCAAGCCTAAAACAGGTTCAGCAATTGTCAAAAATTGTTTATGGTAGTACAAAAATATTAGACAAACAGATGGTAGAAATCATCAAAAATCCAAACTTAGGCCAACCGCTCGCCAACCAGATTGAAAGAGCACCGCACTCTATTTCTCATCTTGCCGGTTTCAGTTTATGTGGACTACAAAATCAGGCACGTGCAAACGCTAAAAATCATCTTGAGATGCTCTGTACTGCCGTTGTAAATTTTGCCCATGCAGTGAGACATGCTGAAAAGGAAATTACGCAAGAACATGCAACAGAACAAAGTCGCCTTGCAAAAATGGTAGAAATGCCAAGTCAAAGCTTGCAAAACCTCTTCGCCTTGCCAAAAGAATTACAGCAAGAAGCTTTAGCAAAAAATCCTTTATGTCAAAAAGAGCTCAGCAACTTTGTAAAAAAGATCAACACCCGTCTCTCACCAAATGAACATAACGCAGTTCAAAATAATGATTATGGAACATTGACTCAAAGCATTGGTGTATCAGAAAATAAAGCCAAACAAATTACACAAATTATTAAGCAAACCAAAGAAGTACACCAGCAAGCACAAGTATGCACAATGCACCGTTCCAAAGCATTCGCTATGGCCTGCTAAGAATAGACAAAAGCTTCCTCCTTAATGAGAAAGGCTCATAAACGAAAACTGTTTGGCGTTATCTGCACCTTTGCAAAAAGAGATGAGAGTTCATATCACACACCTGGAAAAGAGCACTTCGCAACATATTCTGACAGAATTGAAAGTAAAATACAATGAAATATACCAAAACACAAATGGTACTCATTTTAACACCGATCGCTTTAGGTGCTTTAACGATATTCCTTGTCCCTCATTTTTTATTGTTTATAACAAATGGACTAAAAAGCGATCAAATTTATTGGACACTTCGTTCTGAGCCTTTATTAGTCTTAGCACTAACGGCTGCTGTTTCATTGTTGTATAGTCTCTCGCAAAAACTGCACCTGCGTAAAATGATCACTTTTGTCTCCGTTGTCTTTTTTGGAACAACCGCTCTTTACTATATTAGTGGTGAAATAAAACGTTTAAGTCCCTATGTTGGCCAACAAGGAATAACATGGGGCTATGCTCTTCAATTCATGGACCCCATGGTTGTTTTTGGCATCATCATTGGTGTTTTTTTTTCCATCATTCAATTCGTAACAACCCTTCCCCCTAAAAGTAAGGTCAAGCGTGCAAAAAAAGGTATTTTTGGTGAGGCCGCTTGGATGAATTTAAGAGAGGCAGCAAAAATCTTTCCTGCCAATGGGCAAATTGTTGTGGGTGAAAGATACCGTGTCGATCAAGATAATGTGTGCAACATTCCCTTTGCACCTAGCAATAAAACAACATGGGGAAAGGGTGGAACAGCCCCTTTGCTAACCTTTAATCTTGATTTTGGTTCAACTCATATGATCTTTTTTGCTGGTTCTGGTGGCTATAAAACAACAAGTACAGTAGTTCCCACGTGTTTAACCTATCCAGGGTCTATTATTTGTCTTGATCCTTCAACAGAAGTTGCCCCAATGGTCAAATTTGCGCGTCAAAAAATGGGAAATAGAAATGTCATTGTTCTCGATCCCAACTCATTGTTAACAAAAAACTTTAATGTCATCGATTGGCTTTTAGACGACAGCGTACCACGCACACAACGCGAAGCGAATATTGTAAGCTTTTCAAAGTTGCTTCTTACAGATAAAAAATCAGACAATTCTTCAGCGGAATATTTCTCAACACAAGCCCATAATCTATTAACAGCTCTTCTTGCTCATGTTGTATTTTCTGATGAATATGAAGACAGCGAGCGCAATTTAAAAACATTGCGTGGTATTCTCTCTCAATCAGAAACAGCTGTTGTTAATCAATTACGCATGATTCAAGAAACAACACCTTCTCCTTTTATTCGTGAAATGGTTGGTATTTTTACAGAAATGGCAGAACAAACCTTTTCAGGGGTTTATACCACCGCCTCAAAAGACACCCAATGGCTTTCTTTATCCAATTATGCAGATCTTGTCTGCGGAGATGATTTTTTTTCCTCAGATATTACCAATGGCAATACAGATGTTTTTCTCAATCTCCCCGCAAGCATTTTAAACAGTTATCCAGCTATTGGACGTGTGATTATTGGCGCCTTTCTCAATGCCATGGTTACAGCAGACGGTAACTATAAAAAGCGTGTTTTATTTGTCTTAGATGAAGTTGATCTTTTAGGCTATATGAATATTTTAGAAGAAGCCCGCGACCGTGGACGTAAATACGGTACATCCTTGATGCTCTTCTATCAATCCTCTGGCCAGTTGGTCAACCACTTTGGAGAAGCAGGAGCACGTTCATGGTTTGAAAGTTGTTCCTTTGTCAGCTATGCTGCCATTAAAGATCTCCAAACTGCCAAAGACATTTCAGAACGCTGTGGTCAAATGACCGTTGAAGTAACCGGAACGAACAAATCAAGAGGCTTATCTTTAGGAAAAAGTTCATACAACGTCAATTACCAACAAAGAGCCCTGATTTTACCCCATGAGGTTATTCAAGAAATGCGTCAAGATGAACAAATTATTCTTATGCAAGGACAACCCCCTTTACGTTGTGGACGCGCCATCTATTTCAGAAGAAAAGAAATGTTAGCCGCAGCTGCAAAAAACCGCTTTGCTCCACAAAAGAAAAACTAAAAAACACCCTCTAATGGAGGCCATGCATCAAAACAAAAACATCAAAGGATAAAAGCAGAGATTCTATCTCATAAAAGCCTATAAAGAAGGAATTCCCGCTTGATACAACAAGAAAAATATGGGGAAAAGTCTTTAAATGATGGTATTATGCCTGTGCTTACCAATGCCAATTTTCTTTATAAAGCACTCTCCTCATCTCCAAATAATAAATACCAATCATATCTATGCCTTGAGAATCCTATCAGGAAACTTTTGAAGGCACCGCTTTTATAGGGAAATTTTTCTACAAAAAAATTAAAAGACAATATGCATGAAAACAACCCAAATGAACCATTCTCTCTCAGTAAAAGAAAAAAGTGCCAAGATAAAGATTGATACACTCAAAAACACCTACGAATTTGAGGGATTTTTTCCTCACCCAAGTCTCAACATCTCAAAACAATATGCGTGGGGGATTTTCAAACAAAAAGTTTAACACACTCTCATAGACAATGTAACATTATAAGGAATATAACAATGCCCAAAGCAAAAGAAAAAACAAAAGGAATTCCCTCACCCCATAATTATATCTATCTTGGTACCCAAATTCTCAAAAATAGATATGGAGAAACAGATTTAAAACGCTTTCTGGAAAAATGCTCACATGATAGGCAAAAAGCCATGATCAATCTGCGTGCAGAACCCCTGCCAGAATATTTTAATTCAACTTATCTATGCCATATCCACCAACAATTGTTTAAAAATACCTTTGTATGGGCTGGACATCTGCGCCATATCCCCTTCGCATTTACAGACGATAGCATTGCCGCCATGCCAGAAATGAAAAGAATGGAATGGGGCAATAATTTTGCAACCGGTGAAGAAATCCCTGAACTCTTACAAAAATTAGATCAAACGCTTGCCGAAAAAGACAATTTGCAAGGCTTAACACGCGAAGAATTTGTCAAGGAAGCAACGAGTCTATTTTATACTCTTCACAAAATCCACCCATTCATAGATGGCAATGAGCACACAGAACAAGTCTTTTTTGAAAATCTTGCCAAAGCTGCAGGACATCAGCTTGACTTTTCGCTTGTCACACAAAAACGTATGATGGCTGCCTGTAGCGAAGCAATGCAATATAGCAATACACAACTGTTGAAAGATCTTTTTGAGGATATCTCCAATCCCCCCAAAATACGTCTTTTAAAAGAATTTATGGACCACATAAACAATACGGGACGCAACGTGGATGATCGCCTTGTTATGGCAACAAAGGCAGGAGAAACCTATATAGGAACTTATAAAGGTTGTTATTCAGAAGGTTTTATACTCGATATGCAAGGAACTTACATCATTGGTAGCAAAGATGATCTCACACCAGAACGATTAAAAACACTAAAACCTGGTGATATCATTACCTTTACCGCCCCCAACAGCAAAGAGCTTGAAAACACGCTTATTCCAAAAGAAACATTAGCGCCTCTCACAAAAAGTGAATGTGCCAAAACAGTTGCGCTAGATAGTTACGTTCTCAAAGCTCAAAAGCAAGTCCGAGCTTACGCAAAAGCTGTTTATGGTGACGCAAACGTATTAAACGAACAGATAGAAGAGATTATTAAAAATCCAGAATTAGGCAGACAGTTTGCTAATCAGATTAAACAGGCACCGCACTCTGTTTCTCCTCTTGCAGGTTTTAGTATATGCGGTCTACAAAATCCGGCACGTGTACACGCTCGAAATTATCTTGATGTGTTCTCTCTTGCAATTGAGAATTATGTGTATACTGTAGAAGCTACCTATAATATAGTCACTCGAGACCATAAAATTAAACAAGAACGCCTTGGAAAAGCGGTAGAGAATCCCAGTCAAAACTTGCAAAATATTTTTGCTTTATCACCGGAAAAACAAAGAGAAATCTTGTCTCAATCTCCTCAATTACACCAAGAGCTCCGTACTTTTATAAACAGTTTAGAACATCGTCTCTCATCAAACGAATGTAGTGCGATCACAAACAAAGATTATGAAACACTTGCACAAAGTATTGGTATATCAGAACAGAAAGCACGAGAAATTACCGACATTGTTCAAAAAGCAAGGAACACTCATAGCCAATTCTACACACGCACACAAAATCGTTCAAATACACTTGCTATGGCCAACTAAAAAATATGAAACTTTGTTTTTTTGATTTAAACACCTATGTGAAAGAGATATTTTAATATTCTTATCATACATGCAAAAAACAGACTACTTAAGCGCCCTACCACCAATTTTGCACATAGCATATACACCATATCCAAAGCAATTGGACAGGATAATTGTTAATTCCTTTTAAACGTCATGATTACTACCGACGAAAGCTACAAAAGCCTATTTTATTTGTCTTAGATGGAGTCGATTTTCGTGGTTATATGAATATTTTAAAAAGAGCACTCATTTTACCCCACGAAGTTATTCGAGAAATGCGTCAAGATGAACAAATTATTCTGATGCAAGGCTCCCCTTCGCGATGTGGTTGCGCCATCTATTTCAGAAGGAAAGAAATGTTAGCCGCAGCTGCAAAAAACCGCGTTGCTCCACAAAAGAAAAACTAACTTCTTATTATGAGATCTTGACTATGAAAAGACCAACCACAAAAAAAACATACATTTCTATTTTTTTAAAACCCGTTAACAAAAAGTTTTTGACCGCTTCTTCATACATAAGGAAAACATGATAAAAAATCCGTGTTTTTTCCTTTTTGTATTTTGTGTATCGTTTTACCAATACCCATCGTCTTTACAAGAAAGTCCCCCCCCTCAAATCACCTATAACCAAACCAACATTTCCACTTGAGAGCGTCCTGAAAATACATTCCTACAAAGCTTTTTGTTTATAATTTATCCCCTACAAACAAGCAAAAACATTTCACAACGCTAATCACCAATATCAAGACTTAAGAAAAAAAAACGGTTGATCTTTGAGACAACAACTCTCAAAACACCTACACTCAAGAACATCGATTTTTCCCAAAAAATATTTAAGATATACATCAAAATGAATAAATCATTCTTATACAAGCTTTTCCCTCTTTACGATATCATAAAGTGTTCTATTTTAATGATAAAGCGCTGAAAAAGGCTTTTCTCCCCAACCAAAGAAAGGGTTTCCTCTCTTATGGATCTTAAAGCAGCGCAATATAATAAGAGCAACAATACAAAAATAAAAAACATTTTGTTGCAAAAATACACAAAAGAGATGTTCGTATGGCAAGATATTCATATGGAACAATAAGAAAAACATAATGGAGAAAAATTTTTGATGACTGCTTTTACCCATAGATTCACCAATCTGAGAGCTGTGTATGAAAAGTACCAGCACCATCCGCTAACCAAGAGCGATTACACCCGCTATATCCACGCTCCTCATCAAAGCGCTCTTGCAAACAACTTTGTTAAAGGAAAAAACAATTTTAAGCAACATTTTTCTTTTTGACCTCTTCCTTACACCTCAAAAAACGAAGACTTTACCCAGAGTCAATTTATAGAAAATCCATTTTCTGACTACTTATGGGATTCATATCAGCGTCCTAAATACCAGCATTTTACAGTACAAGATAATAAACAAAGGAAACATCAGAAAAGCTTTTCAAAAGCATCACAAAACGATTGATACATCCCATACACTGGAGGGAAAAGTGCTCCCTCTCATAACAACCAAAATCTCAAAAGAATACGCGAAGGGGAATTTTTCACATGCAGCGTTTAAGACGCTCATCAACCACCACCCTACCTACTTAGGAGAGATTACATGTTAGAGCAAAATTATCTATATAAAGGAACCAAAACACTCAAAAATAAATATGGCATCAAAGACCCTAAAAAACTGTATCAACGCAGTACCCATGACGTCACTAAAGCAGCCGTCAATTTTCGCCATGAACCACCCCCACGAAAATTTGATGCTTCCTATCTAAAACTAATCCACTGGAGCCTCTTCTACAAAACTTTTGAATGGGCGGGCCACACCCGCGATACATCCTTTACATTTGAAGACGGCACCTCTGCCCATATGCCGGCGATGCGTCCCAAAGGTTATGAAATTCCTTTTGCTATTGGAACGCAGATTCAAAAAGAACTCACACAACTCGAAAAAACACTTAATGAAAAGAACAATTTAAAAGGTTTATCGCGCCAAGAATTTGCTGAAAATGCCGCTGAAGTTTTTATGGCGCTCGAGCACGCACATCCTTTTAGAAAAGGGAATGGGCGCGTCAATCGAATGTTTATGGAAAAACTTGGACAAGCAGCAGGATATACCATTGATTTTTCTTTCATCACAAAAGGACGCATGACAGCAGCCTGTATTGAAGCCATGCAATATGGCAATCCCCAACCGATGAAAGATCTTTTTGAAGATATCACCCATCCGCAAAAATCCCTTGTTTTAAAAGAATTTGTCTCCCAAATGAGAAACGCTGGACTGGATGAAATTAACGATCGTGTTGTTGTTGCAGCAAAGGAAGATGTAACCTATGAAGGCGTCTTTAGAGGTTTTTCAGCAGAAGGTTTTGTCATGGAAATAGAAGGGGCTTTCGTCGTCGGACACAAAGATGATCTCACCCCAGAACAAGTCAAAACATTACAAAACGATGCCCGCCTCTGCTTTCAAAAAACCAACGTTCAAAGCTTAAAAGAAACACTGATCCCAAAAGAAACATTAGCCCCTCTTACCGATGAAGAGTTATTTGAAAGGATTTCAAATGACGCTTATGTTGAAGGGAGTCGAAAAGAAATCGAAAATTTATCAAAGACTGTTTATGGTAAAACCCACACCTTAAAGACAACATTAGATATCATAACGGTAGCTCCAAACTTAGGAAATCAGTTTGCCGATGAAATTTTACAAAACCCTCAATCAATTTCTAAATTTGCAGGGAGTAAAATACTTGGCATGAAAAGTTCAAATCGCAGACAAGCCGAACAGGCTGTTCCACAACTCAGCCAAGCCCTTAAAAATTATGGCGCAATAACACAACAAACAAAAGATGCAATTCTAGAGCAACACCAAAGAGAACAAAATCGCCTGAACCACACTGTCGAAAAACCTAGAAAAAATTTACAAAACCTTTTTGCCTTACCAGAAGAACAACAAAGGGAAGCTTTATTGCATTCTCATTCACTGCGACAAGAACTCCATACCTTTTCACGACAACTACACAATCGTCTATCCTCAGAAGATCGTAAAGCCATACAAGAAAAAGACCATACCAGACTAGCGTGCCTCCTTGGGACATCGGAAAGCAAAGCAAAAGAAATTGCGAATACAGTAAAGAACACCCAAGAAGCACAATGCCAAGCTCGCAGCTTGAAAGTTAGTCGTTCCTCATCGCTGGCTCTTACCGGCTAAAAACGCGTAAACTTTTGCCTTCCAACAGAACTCTTTATGCCAATCATTTTATCTCCATTGCGCCCACCAATTGTTTTAAAATGTTACAAAAGATAGTCCTAAAAATGAATCCTATAATTTACTATAACTTATTGATAATATTTCATAAAAAAACTGTATAAAAGACATAAATGTCCATTACATATCAATATGAATAGCGCGAAGTCTTTGGAGACCATTCAGTTTGATATTCTTCTTTTGTCTTAAAAAATATCAAAAAGTGGGAAATGCGCCAAAGAGGTTTTCTAAAAATATTGAAAGGAAACAGCCATGAAAAAAAGTCACCCACAACCAGCCCCCCAGAACCCACAACCCCAGAGCCAAGCCCCCCTCTACGCAAAGGTTAATAAACCACCCAAAGAACAGCGCACCTCACCTCAATATACACTTCAACAACCACCAGAAACGGTTTATGCTCCCAAAAAGCCACTTGACCAACAAAACCTAGGAGCTTCTAATGTAGAAGACCTCTACGCAAGGGTTAATAAGCCACCCAAAGAACAGCGCACCTCACCTCAATATACACTTCAACAACCATCAGAAACGGCCTATGCTCCCCAAAAGCCACTAGGAAATCCCTATGACAGACTTGGTGAAAGACCAAGTGATGGGCGACGCACCGACAAACTCGTAAACCCCTATTCAATAACGGATTTGGCAGCACAAAATTGGCAAACACCCTACGACACAGTTGGTGAAGGTGCACAGGGTGGACGACATCCCCAAGAACCAGAACATCTCTATGCAGAGCTTGAAGTTGGTGAAAATGGTAGGCACTCTCCCCAAAGACCACTCGAATCCGTCTATGCAACGGTTGGCATGGGAGCTGAAGGCGGGCAAGAATCTGAACAACTAGAAAATCCCATCTATCAAGGCGTTGGCGGAGGCAGAATCTCCCCTCCCAGAACCCCAAAAGATGTGGTTACAACAAAGCTTTTAACAAGCGTAGACTTTCAATATGGTGTAAGAGAAACGCAAGAATGGTGCAGAGTTGTTTATGGTAACGAACATGCTTTGAATCAACAACTGGCTAAGATTCTTGACGACCCTCAAAATGCAGAAAAAGTCTTATGGAGCCTTGCAGAAAATCCTGAAAGCGCTGGTAAGCTTGCAGGTCACAAAATACTTGGTGTAAAATCTCTAAGCCGCAGAGAAGCTGAAGATGGTTTTTCTCCCCTTTGCTCAGCTCTTGAAAGGCATATACATACGGCACAAAAGCTCCATAAACAGTTTACACGGGAGCATGAAAGAGAAAGAGGTCAAAGACAAGAAAGTCCAGAAAGAGACCCAGAACACAGACATCACCACCATCATCGTCATGCAAGAGGACAAGAACAAAATAGTCCAGAGCACAGCCCACAACAACAAAGACATGGAGAAAAAGGAATGGCTTTTGCCATGTAAGGGGAGCATAAACATAAAAACAGATAGTTTTTGTTTTTCATGTAATTTTTTTTCAGTGAGTTTCTTGGTGCAAATCATTTTATCGTGATTGCACCAAGAATTGTTTTAAAATATTACAAAAAATAGTCCTAAAAATGGATTCTGTAATTTATTATAACTTATTGATAATATTTCATAAAAAAACTGTATAAAAGACATAAATGTTCATTACATATCAATATGAATAGCGCAAAATCTTTGGAGGTCATTCGGTTGGATATCTTCCTTATATAAAAGTTATCAAAACTAAAAGTGGGGAATGCACCAAAGAGGTTTTCTAAAAATATTGAAAGGAAACATGTATGAAAAAACATCATCCAAGCCCTTCTGCAAATCCAGAAGCCCTCTATGCAAAAGTTAATAAACCAACCAGAGGAAACCAGCGCGGTCCAACCCCAGAAGAGGAAGTTCTATACGCATCAGTTAGCACCTCTTCCCCTCCTTCAAGAGACAGACATCATGCTCAAAGGAGTGAAGATCCTGAAACCGACTATACAACGGTTGCTTCTCCAAGACATGAAACTGATGTTCTATACGCATCAGTTAGCAGCGTTACCCCTTCTTCAAGAGGTAAACATCAAAGGACAGAAGATCCTGAAACCGACTATACAACGGTTGCTTCTCCAAGACACGAAACTGATGTTCTATACGCATCAGTTAGCAGCGTTACCCCTTCTTCAAGAGGTAAACATCAAAGGACAGAAGATCCTGAAACTGACTATACAACGGTTGCTTCTCCACAACAAAGAGGAAGATCTTCATCTTCCCTCACAACGGAACAAATAAGTGTCATGCTTTTAAAAAATCCACACGTCCAAGCACATGCAGAAGAGATCATGCATTGGGGTAAGATTGTTTATGGCAATGACAAGCTTTTCCAAGAACACTTGCAAGGAATACTTACAGATCCCAGTAAAGGAAAAGAGCTTTCAGATCGACTTGCTGAAAATCCTGAATCTATGCATAAGCTCGCTGGCCATTCCGCACTTGGCATAAAAAGTCAAGCACGCAAAGCAGCTGAAGACGGTTTTAAACCGCTCATTGATGCCATTGATGGTTATACAAAAGCTGTACAAGACGCAACAACAAGACTATCGCAAACCCCTATGGCAGAACAAAGACGTCGTCAAGAAAATTCTCAGCAAGTTGAGAGACACCATCATCATCGTCATCATCACACAAGAGGACAAGAACACAATAGTCCAGAGCACAGCCCTCAACGACAAAGACACGGAGAAAAAGGAATGGCTTATGCCATGTAAGGGGGCATAAACATAAAAACAGATATTTTTTGTTTTTCATGTAATCTTTTTTTCAGTGAGTTTCTTGGCGCAAATCATTTTATCGCGATTGCGCCAAGAATTGTTTTAGAATGTTACAAAAAATAGCCCTAAAAATGGCGCCTGTAATTCATGCCGACTATTGATAACTTATTGATAATATTTCACAAAAAAACTGTATAAAAGACACAAATGTCCATTAAGCTGATTGCAAATAGCGCAGATCTTTGGAAGCTCATTCAGCTCGATATTTCTTTTGTCTCAAAGCGATCCAAGCATAAAAGGCAAGAATGCACCAAAGAGGTTTTCTAAAACAATTTTTGAAAGGAAACATGCATGAAAAAAACCCACCCTCATCCTTTTCCATCCTCTTCAATACAAGAACTTATAAAGCTCTATGAACAAGCAGCGGCAGAAGTCTCAGGCGCAGCAGCCCCCCTTCCTAAAGAAACGCCTTCAAAAAGCAAAAGACTGTCATCCATACCGGAAGAAGATGAGGAAAGACAATCTCTTTTAAGAGAAGAAACTGTATATGCATCAACAAATCCAACAGCTTCGTTAACAAGAGGCGGCTCTACCAAAAGGCAGAGAAAACCTGAAACGACACACGCAACAGTTACTTCACAAGTTACCCAAAGGACAACAAGAGTTCTCTCAGAGGAAGAAATCATTCTATTGCTTCCACACCATTCATTAATTAGAACCTATCAAGAAGAAATCCAACATTTATCCGTCAGTGCCTATGGTAACCCAAACATTTTGCAAGAAAAAATGCAGGAAATTCAAAGAAATCCCGCTGCAGGAGAGGAGCTCTCATGGCGCATGGCAGCTCATCCTGAAAGCATCACTAAACTTTCCGGAACCAACATGTTGGGCTTTAAAAATCGAACGCGTAGACAAGCGGAAGAAAGTTTTTCCGCTCTATGCGTTACTATTGATTGTTATACAGAAGCCGTAAAACAGGCAAGAGAGAGCCTCTTACAATCTCCAGAGCAAGAACTCAAAAACTATGAACGCTTAATGGGGAAGGAAGCTGTCACTAAACTTCTACAAAAATCAGATCAACGCGAAAAAGAAACGCTTTCAGAGACAGAAATTTCTACCAAAATTCACCAACATTCAAAAGTCAGAAGACACCATGCCCAAATCCAATATTGGTGCGGAGTTGTTTTTGGCAACACAAACATTTTGCAATCACAAACAGAAGAGCTTTTCCAAAACCCTGAAACAATAGAAGCACTCGCACAGCAACTTGCCGGAAATCCTCAGTCTTTTAACAAATACACTGGTCGTAACTTTTGTGGCTTTAAAAATAAAGCACGCAGACATGCTGAAGCGGGTCTTTCTCACCTCATTGACGCCGCTGACAATTATGCAACAGCTGTAACACAAGTAAGAGAGAGCCTTTCAAAAACTCAGCAGACAAAACAAGGACACAATGAAGCATCTTCTGAGAGAGCGCAAATCTTGCATCAACAACAAAGCGTCTCACAGTCTGCTCAACGCGTTGAGCTTTCAACGGTAACGCATGAAGGAGCAACAACCTCTACGCAACAAAGAGAAACAGATATTCGTCCTCGCAAAACTGCCGCCCCAAAAGCGATGGCTTTTGCCAGTTAAACAGACATAAGTTTTCACGTTGAATCCAACGTCTTGGCGCAACCATAGCAGAGGTGATTTGCGCCAAGAAATGGGGAAATTCATTCCTCCGCTACTTAATCTCAGCTATTGATCAAACAATATTTAGAGAGTGATTATGATCTGAACCATGAGAGTCAAATCTTGTGAAGCTTCTCAGTTTCATATTCTCTTTCATATTAGAGTAAGTGAAAAAGCATAAAACAGAATAAAAACCAACGTACATTTTTAAATAGTATTTAAAAACAATATTGAAAGAGTTTGAAAGGAATATGCATGAAAAAAAGAAATCCCTCCCCTTTTATCACCGAAATGATGGAAAAATTTCAACAACAGGCTGAACAATCCCCCACCAGCCCCCCCCCTCCCCAAGTTTCTCAAAGTTTGCCAAAAGCAACTGTAGAAAAACGCCCAGAAAATTTATCCCACCACCCAAAAGTTGCTCCACCACCTCCCCCACGGATGAAAAGCCCAGTGCAAACCAGCACAATGCCTCCTAACGCCAAAAACCAAGAGACACCTCCCCCACAAAAAAAAGCAGTTCCGCCAAAACCTCCGCGTGTAAAAGAGAGACAACAACATAAACCGACAGTTCAAGAGTCCCCCTTCCTACAGACAAAAGTGGCTCCACCCCCTCCTCCACGCATGAGAGAAAAAACACAAACCAGCACAACAATCTACAACTCAAAAATCCAAGAAAACTCCTCTCCGCACACAAAAACAGCTCCACAAAGACCTCCACGTGCAAAAGAGAGGCAACAACATAAACCAACAGTTCAAGAGTCCCCTTCCCCGCAAAAAAAAATGGCTCCGCCCCCGCCCCCACGTATGAGAGAAAAAACACAAGCCAACGCAAAAATCCAAAAGCATGAAACTCAAGAAAGCCCCTCCACGCGCATAAAAATGGCCCCACAAAGACCACCGCGTGCAAAAGATAGAGAACAAAATAAACCAACTGCTCAAGAATCCCCTTCTCTACAGACAAAAGTGGCTCCGCCCCTTCCCCCACGCATGAGAGAAAGAGCACAAAACGGCACAAAAATTCAAAATCCTGAAACACACGAACCAAGTGTTAGACCCAAAACATCATCACATATGAAAGTCAGGCAGCAAAGCAGTTCATCATCACAAGACAGTGGAACATATGCCGTCCCGCCTTCAAGAAAACCGCACCGTATACAAAACAGAAAACAAAGCGATACTGTCGTCCCAAAAACTTCCTCTCCACACACAGCAATTGAACAACCAAAACCGTCTCACGAACAAAAACCATCTATTAATACAATGGAAAGAGAGCTATTGCTCGTAGCATATCAAGAAGAAATACGATTTTTGAGCGAAAAGGTTTATGGCGAACCGCTTATTTTAAGTGAAAGAATAGAAGCAATCAAAGAAAACCCCGATATGGGAGAACAGCTCTTATGGGATGTTACAGAACGGCCTAAGTTTATTTCTAAGCTTGCTGGTAGAAAAGTTCTTGGCATAAAAAATCATGCGCGCAAACAAGCTGAAGAAACTCTTCCTACCCTACGTGCTGCTATTAACGGTTATGTGTATACTTCAAAATATACAAAAAGTGAAAATATTTCCCAAGGTCCTCACACGGAACAACAACATCAGCGACAAGCACAGGAGGAAGAGCTAACAAATCAACATTTACAAAATCCGCTCACTTCAGAAAAGAGAATAAAACCTCTCTCAAATCAGGAAATTGCTCGCAGAGTTCAACAAGATCCATCGGTTCAATATGGTCAAAGAGAGATCCAATATTGGTGCCAAATTGTTTATAAGGATCCATTTATTTTGCAATATAGAATAGAAGATATGCACAAAATTCCAGAGATAGGAGAAGAAATTGTATTTCAAATTGAAAAGGATTGTACATATTTTGCTCCGCTTGCTGGTAAGCAAGTCCTTGGCATAAAAAACGGAGCACGAAAAGCTGCTGAAGAAAATCTTCCTACCCTTTGTACCGCCATTAAGGATTATGCTGATACGATAAAACAGTTAAGAGACACCATTGTGCAAAACCATCAGGCAGAACAACAAAAACGTCATCAACCGCTTAACGATCTCGATAAAAAATTGCAACAGCAGCAAAACTTATCGCAGCCATCAAAGCTACCTGAACGCTCAACAGCAAAGCAACATCAGGAGCTTACAGAAACATCTAGACAAGAAGAGAAACCGCCTATTCGACTGCGCAGAGCCGAAACATCAAAAGCAATGGCTTTGTCGTGACAGTCTAATCATCGTTGACTTTTCATACAAAACTTTGGTGCAATTATCTTGCCAAGATTGCACCAAAAACGGTGTATGAAATACAGAAAACTTTGAATAAGACACCCCATTATTTTACAGAATTCATTGATAAAATTTCACGATAATACTTCATAAAAATTACAAATTTTAACTTTGTTCCATGATTAACTTGGTTCCATGCGAATAAGATCAATTTTTTCAATCATTCAAATAGGCATTCTTCTTTGAAGAAAACGCTATGAAAATAATATAAGGCAAAAAATGTAAACAAAGAAGATTTCAAAAATAATGTTACCATTTGAAAGGAAATATGCATGAAAGAAAACACAGAACATTGTGCCTCCTCTACACAGGAAGAATTGCAAGAACAACACTCTGCAATTAATGCAGCCATTTCAAAGCAAATCAATGAAGAAGCGCAAAATTTTTTCTACCCCAATAGCAAAGTGCTTAAAAATAAATACCGCATCAAAGATAACGAAATATTAAAAGAATGCTGTTCTAATGATGTAAAAAAAGAAATGATAAAACTGCACCAAGAACCTCTACCAGAGCAGTTTAATGCCTCTTATCTAAAATACCTTCATCAACGCCTCTTTTCCCATGCATTTGAATGGGCCGGACAAACACGCGAAAAGCCTTTTACATTTGAAGATGGCACTGTTGCTTCTATGCCCATTTTGAAAAGAAAAGAGTTTACAAAAACTTTTGCGATTGGCAGAAAAATACAGGAGGGACTAGAAAAGTTAGATAAAACGCTTGCTGAAAAGAATAATTTACAAGGCTTAACGCGCGAAGAATTCGTTGAACAAGCAGCTGGTATAATGATAGATTTGCACCACTTGCATCCTTTCAGAGAGGGCAATAGGCGCACAAAGAGACTGTTTGTTGAAAAACTCTCTCAAGCAGCAGGACATGAGCTAGACTTTTCTCTTGTGAGCAAAAAACGTAAAGACTTTGTCCGCGCCGCTGCCATGGAACATGGCAACCCAGAGCCTATGAAGCATCTTCTTGAGGATATCTCAAATCCAGAAAAATTGCTCCTATTACGAGAATTCACCAACTCTATGAGAGAGCTTGGATTAGATGAAAAAAATTATCATCTCGCTGTCGTTGCAAAAGAAGGAGAAACCTATCATGGTACCTATAGAGGCAGTGGACCCAATGGCTTCATGCTTGATGCCAACGGCATTTTCATCTTGGGAAATAAAAAAGATCTCACCCCAGAGCAAATACAGACATTAAAAATCGGTGACGCCCTCTCCTTTACAGCACCAAAAGTTCAAAAACCAGAAAAAACCCAGAAAAAAACATTGCTTCCAGAAGAAAAAGAAGAAAAAAGAGCCACTCTTAAAAACGATGAAATAACTGAAAAGAGCAAAGACAAAACATCCATTCAAACAAAGAAAAAGGGAAAATCCTATTTTTCACCATGGATTGCCTCTCATGTTTTACATGACAGCGTTGAAGTTATGCCCAAAAGTTTGCAAGCACAAGAAAAAGAACAAATGGCACAACCAATTGTTCAATCGGCTTCCGCTATGAGGCAAATGCAAAAAGATTTTCAAAAAAATATTTTACAGAGCAGTAATACAGCGACAAATGATCCAATATCTGTCAAAATGACAAAGGAAACACGCTCTGATCATCCAGAAATAGAAAAACAGCCTATCAAAAAAGCAATGGCATACTGGGATACTGGTACAAGAAAAACGGACACCATCCCTCTCACCTTACAGGAGAAATTATCATCACCACCTGAAACCGAAGAAAATAAGACAATACACCGTAATTTCTTTTACCCCAATAGTATCACCTTAAAGAATAAATATGGAATAAAAGACTACGGAAAATTAAAAGTGCAATGTGCCCATGATACAACAAAAGCAATCATTCATCTGCGCCAAGAAGCACCACCACAAAAACTAACCTCCACATATCTCCAATATATTCATCACACCCTATTTAAAAATACTTTTGAATGGGCCGGACAAACACGCGAAAAACCATTTACATTTGAAGATGGTACCGTTGCTTATATGCCAATGATGAAAAAAGCTGGTATTTCTTTTGCCTCAGCAAAACAGATACAGGAGGGTCTAGAAAATTTAGATAAAACACTTGCTGAAACGAATAGTTTAAAAGGCTTAACCCGCGAAACATTTATTGAACATGTCACTGAAATGTTGATACAACTCAACTATACGCATCCTTTCAGAGAAGGTAATGGACGCACACAACGAATGTTTTTTGAAAAACTTGGGCAAGTTGCTGGCCACACACTCGACTTTTCTCTTGTAACAGAAAAACGCATGAATCTTGCCAGCATTGCATCGCTAAAACATAAAGATAAAGAAGAAATGAAACATCTGCTTGAGGATATCTCAAATCCAGAAAAAATACTTATTTTAAAAGAATTCATGGACAGTATGAAACATATCGGGCTTGAGAGTATTCATCATCATCTTATTATAACAGCAAAAGAAGGTCATACCTATAAAGGCTTTTACAGAGGCAGTGGACCCAATGGCTTTATGCTTGATGCTAACGGAACTTTCATCTTGGGAAATAAAAAAGATCTCACCCCAGAGCAAATACAGACATTAAAAATCGGTGACGCCCTCTCCTTTACAGCACCAAAAATTCAAAACCAGCAAGAAGTGCTTATCCCCGCACAAACAATAGCCCCCCTTACCAACAATGAAATTGCCACAAGGATAAAAAACAACGTTTCCATTCAAGCAAGAAGAAAAGAAATAGAAACTTTGTGCCAAATCATTTATGGCAATCGTCATATTTTGCGGGAAAGAATTGAGATGATCCATGAAAATCATACTGTGGGAGAACAGCTCACCTATCAAATTGCCACCTCTCCCCAATCGATTTCTAAGCTTTCTGGTAGCAATGTATTTGGCATAAAAAACAACGCACGCGCCCATGCTGAAGAAAATATTTTGCCCCTCTGTAGAGCCATTGATCGTTATATCAATATTTCTAAACAAACAGAAAGAGACATTCTCCATACCCATCATGTAAAACAAAGGCGGTGTGAACAGTCGGTAGAAATGCCTAAGGCTTGGATGAAAAATCTCCTTTCCTTGTCAAAAGCACAACAGCAAGAAATGTTATCAAACTCTCCTGAATTAAGGGGGGAGATAAGGACTTATATCAAAAAAATCAATGAGCGCTTATCTTCAAACGAGCATGAAGTTATAAAAGAAAATAATCCTGAAAACCTTGCGAAGAGTCTTGGCACATCAACCATTAAAGCAAAAGAGATTATGGAAATAATCAAGCAGATAAAAGAGATAGAACCGCATATACAACCCATGTATTTTTATAACCATAAATTCGATGAGCGCTTCGCACCAAACCAGCATCAATCTATAAAGAAAAACAATGAAAAAAAATGTTCCAACACGCCTGATAAAGAAGCAATTAAAGTGCAAAAAATGACAGAAAACGTCAATCAAAGTCCCAAAAGACAAGAAAATATTCAACCTCACAAAACGGCGCACGCAAAAGCAATGGCAATGAATGTCTAAAAGGTTCATAAACTTTAACTTTTTCGCCCCCTCTGGTAAAAATGATAGCCTTTATCCCCTTGCCTTCATCGGCAAATCAATCGCACCTCAACGAGAATGGAAACCATGAGAGAGCAACTTTATCTTATTTTCTCAGATTTTATCCTCATCAACTGTGAAAAGAAACCTGAACAAGAAAAATGCTGTTGAAAGATCATGTCTTCCTATCCTCTTGTTTATGTAATCTCTAAAATGGGAAGGCAGCCACATTTGGGGAGAACATAAAGCCGTAAAAGTGAAAAGTAATCACCAGTTTTACCATCACCTTTTAGCTTAGCCTTACGACTTTTTAAAACATCTAAAGCGCTGTTTTTTTTTTAAATAATGAATAAATAATGGAAATTACGTATTGCTCCACGCTTTTATTTTATTTGCATTCTTTTAATAGGGTCACACCCCTCACATAAAACAGAACGGCATTGGGTTGCACTATTCACGACATCACACCATAAAGAGAAATTATCATTATATATCCCTACATGTCTCTTCAAACTGTTATGATATCACTCCCATATTTCAGTTTGAAAAAGAAATTTTAATTATTTTATGGCAACAATAAAAATTTTAATGCAACAGTAAACAAGGAACATAAAAAAGTCTTCAAGCACCATTGTTGACAGAAAGATAAACACCGTCGTAAAACGCTTTCAAAAAGTATCCTTGATTAGGATAGAGATCAGATTTTTACGATTTAAAACGGTTTATTTCTCCTGTCATCGCTTCTCTTTTACAACAAAGTTGATATATCTTTATGACATTGATTAAAAAAATTGCAACAGTTGCTTCCGGAACCCTCGTGAGCCGTATTTTTGGCTTCGTACGCGAAATGCTTATGGCAGCAGCACTAGGAACTGGTCCTGTTTCTGATGCGTTTAATGCTGCTTTCCGTTTTCCCAACACATTCCGCCGTTTTTTTGCTGAAGGTGCCTTTAATGCTGCTTTCATTCCTCTTTTTGCCAAAAAAATCACTGAAGATGGTCACGAAACGGCATGCAAGTTTGCAGAAGAGGTGTTTGGCGTTCTCTTTTCACTGCTCTTACTGTTAACGATTGCGATGGAACTCAGTATGCCTTTTTTGGTACGAACCATTATTGCCCCAGGTTTTACCGAAGATGCAACAAAGCTTAACGCCACAATTCATTTTACGGCGATCATGTTTCCCTATTTAACCTGCATGTCGCTTGCTGCCATGATGGGGGGCATGCTTAATGCGCTGCGACGCTATTTTATTGCCGCCATTGCCCCACTCTTTTTAAACATTATTCTGATTGGTGTGCTTGCCTATGCTTGGATCTATAAACTTGACGCTTGGCATATCGGCTTAAATCTCTCTTGGGGTGTATTGGCAGCAGGTCTTATTCAACTCACCTTAATTGCCCTTGCTTTGCGTCAAAGTGGCATGAAAATTTCCTTCCGCCAGCCCCATTTAAGTCCTAATGTTCGTAAGCTATTAACTTTAGCATTCCCCGCAGCCATTACGGGTGGCATCACGCAAATTAATTTGCTTATTAATACCAATATTGCTTCTAGTCAATCGGGTGCTGTCTCTTCTTTGATGTATGCTGATCGTCTTTATCAATTGCCTTTAGGCGTAATCGCCATTGCCGTTGCAACCGTTCTTTTACCAGAATTAACACGCGCTTTGCGAAGTAAAAAGCATGAAGAAACCCACCATTTACAAAACCGCTCTATTGAATTAACGCTATTTTTAACACTTCCAGCATCCATCGCTTTTTTGCTGCTCTCCACTCCCATAGTCAGTTTACTCTTTGAGCGAGGACAATTTACCAGTCAATCAACACACCATGTTGCACAATTACTAGAGCTTTATGGACTAGGACTTCCAGCTTTTGTTCTTATTAAGGTCTTTATTCCTAATTTTTTTGCCCATGAAGATACCAAAACACCGATGATTTTTACAGGTATTTGCGTTTTTATCAATATCGGTCTCGCCTTAACATTATTTCCTATTCTATCTGCACGAGGCATTGTTATTGCTGAAATTACCTCTGGATGGGTCAACACACTGTTGCTTTGGGGGGTCCTTATCAAACGCGGTTATTGGAAATACGACTTCCAACTGATAAAGCGAACATTATGTCTCATGATGGCAACTCTTTTGAGTGCACTAGCCCTCTATTACGGATTGAATGTGCTTGGTTTTTTGTCTTTTCCTTTATCCTCACAAGCATCCTTTTTCTTGCGCGCGATCACCTTAGTAGGGATTATGCTCGGCATATTCTTGATCTATTTTAGTGCCTATTTTTTATTCAACACCCGTTCCTTTTTTCACACGCTTAAAAATTTGAAAAAACGCTCATAATATCTATACTTTGTCAAAAACAATAAAATGAATAACCTTAATTGAAGAAAGAGCACTCCTATGGATACCTTCACACCACTTGTCTTTTCCGGCATACAACCGAGTGGTCACTTACATCTTGGCAATTATCTTGGAGCCATTCAGCATTGGGTTGAACTACAAAACTCTCATCACTGTCTCTATTGTGTTGTGGATATGCATGCGCTCACCGTCAACCCAGATCCCCTTACTTTACGCGAATCCACCAGAACAGTGACAGCAGCCTTTTTAGCCGCCGGTATTGATCCTCAAAAACATATTATTTTTAATCAATCACGTGTTTTTCAACATGCTGAACTCGCCTGGATTTTAAATTGTGTTGCCCGCATTGGCTGGCTTCAACGCATGACACAATTTAAAGATAAAGCGGGAAAAGATCGTGAAAAAGCATCCCTCGGGCTTTTTGCCTATCCCACTTTGATGGCTGCTGATATTTTAGTCTATCGTGCAACGCATGTTCCAGTAGGCGAAGATCAAAAACAGCATGTTGAACTCACACGCGATATTGCACAAAAATTTAACAACGACTATGCACAGCGTATTGCCGAATTAAATTTTGGCATCTCTATGCAAACAGATGAAGAAAAAAGACAAGGCTTTTTTCCTCTTCCAGAAGCACTGATTGGAACAACAGCCACACGCGTTATGTCTTTGCGCGATGGGACGAAAAAAATGTCAAAATCAGATCCTTCAGATTTTTCACGCATTAATTTGACCGATGACGCTGATCTTATCGCAAAAAAAATACGCAAAGCCAAAACGGATTCAGCTCCACTTCCCGATACCCTTGCCGCTTTAAAAGAACGACCAGAAGTAGATAACCTGCTTGGTATTTATGCCGCCTTTGCCAAAGTTAGCAAAGAAAAGATTCTTTTAGAATTTTCTGGTCAACAATTTTCGCATTTTAAAACAGCTCTAGCCGACCTTGTTGTCCATAAGCTTGCCCCTATAACAGAAGAATTACGTCGCCTTCATCAAGAAAGCGGTTATATCGACTCTGTTTTGCATGATGGCGCTAAACGTGCTAGTATGCTCGCAGAAGAAAATATGAAAAAAATTCGTGAAATTATTGGATTTTTGCAAGATACATAAAAATAATAAAACTAAAAACTGTAGAGAGCAAAAAAATCGTTTGTACAAAATAGAGAAAGTGCATGATTTCCAAACCCCAAAATCCGAAAAAAGAACCAAAGAAAAAAAACTTAGTTATTATCGATGAAACACCAGAGTGTCGGCGTGCCGTTGCGTTTGCCGCACAGCATGCCCAAAATACCAGTAGAACATTGGTATTACTTTGTGTCGTTGATAGTGTAGAATTTCAACATTTTCTGGGTGTAAACAACGTTATGCGTACAGAATCAAAGCAAAGTGCTCATAAAATATTAGGAGACATTGCCAGTGAAGTCCGCACCACCCATGCGCTTGAAACAGAAATAGTAGTGCGTGAAGGAAAAAAAATTGATGAGATTTCTAAACTGATCGACGAAGATAAAAGGATTGCACTGATTGTTTTAGCAGCCAGTGGACATACAGAAGGACCAGGACCCCTTGTTCAATTAATCGGGAATAAAGGAACAGCTTTTTCAATCCCTGTCATTGTTATTCCTAGCAATCTTGCCGATGAAGATATTAGATCTATTGCCTAAAAAATATAATATTCTACAATGTAAGATCTTCCCAAGCCTTCATTATAAAAGGAGAATCTATGTTTATTCAAACTGAAACCACCCCAAACCCTGCAACACTTAAATTCCTGCCAGGACGCGTGGTTCTTTCTGAGGGCGTATTAGAATTTCGTGACCGTGAAGAAGCAGCTAAAAACTCACCTTTAGCGGCTAAACTGTTTAATATTCCCAATATCAATGGTGTCTTTTTAGGTTATGATTTTATCACCGTAAGCAAAAAAGAAGGGGAATGGCAACATCTTAAGCCCGTCATTTTAGGCACAATTATGGAACATTTTCTATCCAATGAGCCAGTGATCACCACCAACGCCACAACACAAGCACAAACCCATGCCCTTAACGAAGAATTTTATGACGAAAAAGATGCTGATATTGTCTTAACCATTAAAGAGCTCCTTGAAACACGTATCCGCCCCGCAGTTGCCAACGATGGTGGAGACATTACTTTTCGTGGATTTGAAAATGGTATTGTTTATCTCAATATGCGCGGCTCCTGCGCTGGATGTCCCTCTTCAACAGCAACACTCAAACATGGTATTGAAAATCTTTTACGCCATTTTATCCCTGAAGTTTTAGGCGTTGAAGCCATGCCACAATAAATGTTGAAGCCATGCCACAATAAATATTGACCTCAATAGGTAAAATAACCACACCGATTGCCCCTCTTCAACAGCGCTCAAACATGGAGTGCAAAAATCTTACGTCATTTTATTCCTGAAATTTTCGAAGTAAGCCATGCAGTCATAAAAATAGAGTACTGTTAAAAAAATCTGTCCAATAATGATACCTTCACTCACCTTTCACCTCCACATATGCCTTAAAAAGATTTCAAAGCCCCCTTTAAGAAGCATAAGTTATTTCAACAAACCAATCGTACACAGAAGTACAATGCATGGGTGTGCACTTTAAATTTATTTTGTTTTATAATCTTGTCATGCAATTTTAACGAGGAAAACACGACCTCGTTAAAAAAAGAAAACCCAAAAAAGAAAACATTGTAAGATAGAGTGCTCATTTGCTCTATCTTTCTCAGTGCTTCCAACGACAAATCACGCAAAATACTTCTTGTAGCAAGCCGGCACCATCATCATATCTGCCAGCCCCTAATGATGCGACAGCTCTTTCATTAAGACGATTCATAAGAGTCATTTTTAATCCTTTCTTTCCTCATTTTTACCCACACGCCAGCCCCGCGTGTGGTGTGCAAGCAAGTGATTTTAATTGATTCAACATGGAACAGATTTGAAATGAGAGAATCCCACGTTATTCGGGGTTCTAATTCAATATGAATAACGCTAATTTATTATTATAAATCAATATGTTGTTTCAGACACTCGACAAAGATCACATTTTGCAACTTGCAATGAGAATTCTGACATTCTTCTTATTTCAATTATGTTTTTATTGCATCAATCAAAATCGTCCGCTTACACAGCACAAACTGGATAATAACAAAAACTATTTTTAATAGCTCTTATGTACACTTTTATAAGAGACTGTTGCAGTACTAAGAGCTGGAAAATGCATGGCAATAAGACCTTATCAAGATCATAGCGTCCTTTTTCCATTCTTAAAATCAAGAATTTCCTCTATCATTTTCAATCTCATTTCCATAAATATGACGCAAAAGGTGTAACTACCCATAAGAAATAAATACATTGAAGCCAGATCTATTATGGTTGTTTGAGAAATTATCTGATAAAAAAAATGAGAATATTTTTTCAATTCAGCAGGAATAAGTTTGTCTACTTTACGGCGTTGTTTTTCTCATAAAACGCACACTTTTATTGTTGCTTATGAGTCAACATCCAGTCCCCTCATAACCGCATATTAAAAGAAAAGAAAGAGTCGCTATTTCTTTGCGATACATGGCTTTGCAATAAAGGAAAACATATTGCTCCTATCTGATTGGTGTAATCTATGAAACAAGAAAAGAAGCCCATTGGAGAAAAATATGCCCAATTAGAGAAGAATGTAAAAATAGAAAACCAACGAAATGCAAAAACAATTGCAAGAAGATAAATGCCTAAACTTTTTTCACAAACTCCGACTTTAAACTCATCTGACCGATCCCAGGAATTTTGCAATCGATATTATGATCCCCATCCACCAAGCGAATATTCTTTACCTTCGTCCCCCCTTTTAAAACAGATGAAGCGCCTTTTACTTTCAGATCTTTTATCACCATAACGGTATCTCCGTTTGTTAAAATCTGACCATTGGCATCATAAACAGTATTGGCAAGAACCGTATCATCGTTTTTTTGTGGCCATTCATGCGCGCATTCAGGACACACAAAATTTTCACCATCTTCATAAGTATAAAGACAATCACAACGAGGACATTTGGGATATTGGGTCATAAATTTCCCTTTTTTAGAAAAAACATTCATTATGACTGGTCATAAAGCAAGAAGTGCTTATTGTCCATTATTTTAGAAAAATGTTTCCCTTTGTTTCAATCCTCATCTGCCAACTGTATTCATGAATGCTATCATCACATACTATACACAAGTTTATAAAAATGATTGATCATTATACAACTCA
Source organism: Bartonella sp. AA9NXGY (assembly GCF_042196845.1). Classification (NCBI taxonomy): domain Bacteria; kingdom Pseudomonadati; phylum Pseudomonadota; class Alphaproteobacteria; order Hyphomicrobiales; family Bartonellaceae; genus Bartonella; species Bartonella sp. AA9NXGY. Next base: position 8,458 of record NZ_JBHIRB010000011.1, on the reverse strand, counting down.
AATAAGCCCCCCGCATATCATAAAATTTACTCACTGCATTCTCTCTAATAAATTAATCAAAATCATTTTCTTATACATCACCAATGCAATTAACGAATGGATAACAAAACAATTAGAAAAGGAACATCTCTGAATAAAACGTTCTCAGAGAGCTAAAAACTATTGCAGCATTGAGAAACAAGAAAATGATGTCCCCAACTTAACCTTTTATTTAAGTAAAGATAACAGTCATAATGTTAGAGAACAGACTGATTTATGATCATAGTTAATGGTTTTGTATATTGAATGAGAGCCGATAAATAAGCTGAGATTCTCTCAACCCCTTTTACATTGAAACAACCAAAGCCTTTTGTTTGCATGTTACAAGTAGGAAAATCCGTGTAAAACGATTATCCAAAATACTAAACACTCTCAAATATAAGAGCCAACATTGAAAGCGGGCAAAGTGAATGATGGTGCCGTCTTACTCTCTCATAAGCGTAAAAATGCTGCTGCTCAATGGATGGCCGGTTATACCTTTCAAAGCAACACGCATAAGATGCGTTTTTAGCGTCTTGAGAGAGAAGCTTCTTTAAAACAAACATATGAAATGTGCAACAATGATCGTATTTTATTTTGCATGAGAAACATTCCCCTATTAAACAAAAATTGCTATCAAGCCATTGAGCAAACCCATTGGACATAAATGATCCGATTATGCTCGATTATAATTTCCTACAGCATTTAGTTTTAAGAATCCGGCAGTTTGAGGAATCCGATTGATATGTAAGGGAGGAAAAAACAAAGAGAGCTTGAAAATGGAAGATCTCCCTTATGCACATAAAATCACACCCCTAAAATCACACCCATGTAATCAATCATCATACCTTTACAAAAAAACATTCCAATGATCTTAGGTGATAATATCAGGGTGATCTCTCCCCAATGCTTGTTGTATGTTTAACAGTTTTAGTGCCACCTGTTGCAAAGGTTGGAGAACTTCTTGCGGATTAAAATTGTGTTTGCGCGGATCACTTTCATACTGTTCAAAATAAAGTCGTAAAGTAGCACCTAGCGTCCCTGTTCCCGACAAACGAACCACCAACCGTGCGCCATTCTCGAAAAAAATACGTATACCTTGCCGCGTGCTAACGCTCTGATCAACGGGATCATGATATGTAAAATCATCTGCTTTTTTGACGAAAAATCCAGCAATTTCAGTTCCTGCATGTGGTAAGTGCGCACGCAAATACTCTATAAGTGCCAAGGCTTTGTCTGCTTCGACTTCTTCATAATCATGCCGTAACGTGTAAAAACGCCCATAGGTGAACCAATGCTGTTGAACAATCTGTGCGACAGTTTTTTCTGTTACCGCTAAAAGATTTAACCAAAATAGGACAGCCCATAAACCATCTTTTTCGCGGATGTGATGAGAGCCAGTTCCAAAGCTTTCTTCACCACAAAAGGTTACTTTCCCCGCATCCAAAAGGGTTCCAAAAAACTTCCATCCCGTTGGCGTTTCAAAAAAGTTTAATCCGTGTTTTTCCGCAACTAAATCAGCAGCACGCCCCGTTGGCATAGAACGCGCTATCCCCACAACACCTTTTCGATATCCTTTAATGAGGTGTGCATGTTCAGCCATAATAGCCAAAGAATCCGAAGGCGAGACAAATTGCCCACGACCAATAATGAGGTTACGATCTCCATCACCATCAGAGGCTGCGCCAAGATCTGGTCCTTGCTCTGACATCAATAAATCATAAAGAGCCTTGGCATAAACCAAATTGGGATCTGGATGACCGCCTCCAAAATCTGGCAAAGGAATACCATTAACCACCGTCCCTTCAGAAAATCCTAAGCATTTTTCAAAAATTTCATGGGCATAAGGCCCTGTTACCGCATGCATGGCATCAAACCGTAAAGTAAGACCTCGAGCAACGGCCTTAGCAATACAGTCAAAATCAAAAAGCTCTTGCATCAAAGCAACATAATCAGCGACAGGATCGATAATATCAATCCGCATGGCTCCCATAAAGACCGTACCTTGCCTATCTAAATCAATATCTGGTGCTTCAAGAATTTTATAAAAGGAAAGACGTTGCGATGTTGCAAAAATAGCATCACATAAAGAATTAGGAGCCGGTCCACCATTGGAAACATTGTATTTGATACCACAATCTCCCTCTGGACCACCAGGATTATGGCTTGCAGAAAGAATAAGTCCACCATGGGCATGAGTTTTACGAATAAGATGCGAAACAGCAGGTGTAGAAAGAATACCGCCCCTTCCCATTTTAATACAAGAAACACCATGCGCCGCCGCCATCTTCAACACAATCTGAAGAAGAGTACGATTAAAAGTGCGCCCATCCCCCCCAAGAATCAACAGTTTTCCTTCAAGAGGCCCAATGTTATCAAAAAGAGACTGTATAAAGTTTTCTACATAATGGGGTTGTTGAAAAACAGACACTTTTTTGCGCAAACCAGACGTTCCCGGTTTTTGCCCCTCAAAAGCCGTGGTTAAAACTGTCTTTATGGTCATATCAATACCTTTATATGATTTCCTATAATTTTAAGGTGAAGAGTATCCAAAGTCGACCATTAATTCTACTTGACGGAAGTGTGAAATATTTGCACACTCGTTAGAAGTAAGAATTTTTTAAGAAGCCCTTTTATTTAAAACAATCTTTCCCATATGTTTTTAAATACGAAGGCTGTTTTAAAACAAAATTTTCGTAAAAGAATACAGGAGCATCATGATGATGAAAAAAACAGTTCCCAATGTAACATTCCACACACGTGTACGCGATGAATCAATGGCTGGAGACAATCCTTATCGGTGGCAAGAAGTTAACAGCGATGCTTACTTTAAAGGAAAGCGTGTTATTCTTTTTTCTCTTCCTGGAGCTTTTACCCCTACTTGCTCAACCTTTCAGCTGCCTGATTTTGAAAAACTCTATGATGAATTTAAACAAGCGGGTATTGATGAAATTTATTGTCTTTCCGTCAATGATGCTTTTGTCATGAATGCTTGGGGAAAAGCACAAAATATCAAAAATGTGAAATTAATTCCCGATGGCTCTGGTGAATTCACGCGCAAAATGGGTATGCTGGTTGCAAAAGACAATGTTGGTTTCGGCATGCGATCATGGCGCTATGCTGCTGTTATTGATGATGGTGTGGTTGAACAATGGTTCGAAGAAGCGGGTTTTTCAGATAATTGTGCAACAGATCCTTACGAAGTTTCTTCACCACAACATGTTTTAAAAGCCTTGAAAAGCTAATTTCCCCAATCGTCCATTTAAATAAAACTTTACGACACAAATTTTCTGAGGAGGAAGATTTGTGTCGTTTACTTTTTACAACATCTATTCGTGAAAACAGACACGATAAGTTGATTGTGCGCCTTCTGTGAGAAAATATTCCAACAATAATTTTTCAATAAATCTTTCATGTTTTAATGGCTTTGCAAAAGCTTGGAAAATTGCTGATGAAAAATCCCGTTGTAGCGCTAAAAAATCAAAGAGTTAAAAGCTGTTGCACGCTATCAAAAAATGGGATTGCAATTGCCAAATGCGCAAATTCATGCAAAACTCTCTCAGAAACATCAAGGACTAACGTATTGATGAAATATGCAAGATCAATGCTAAATTTCTCATACTGAGAAAAACTTTGTATCGAACAATACTTTGATTTATAAAGATAATTTATAATTTTGCATATTGAATGAGAGGAGCCGAATATCATAAGATTGTTTTATTTTATCCCTTCTTATATTGAATCCCTTAAAACTATTTTCTTGCTCATTAGCAAGTGGGATTGGCATATGAATAAACGATTAAAAAGAGTAAAAATACCTCTCGTAAACGCGCCAAAATACAAGAGCTATGAACATCATTACTGCAAAGTTCACAAAAGTACCAAGAAAGAAAATACAGATCAAACATTTGTTTGAAGAGGTGCACAGTTCAAATTAACTTATGTCTCATAAAAAGAAGAAAATATGGCATAAAAACCGCCCTGCATAAAGAACCATTCATAGAGAATATTAAATCAAAAAAAATCCCGCAAACATTCCAATTCACATACCATAAACAGACTCATTGCTGTTCTCATAGCCATTTATTCTAAGCTTTTATTTTTCTCTAAGAGAAAAACGGTTAAAGGAGTTGTTTATTCGGGTATTCTATCGTAAAGTGTGCTTCTATCTCTTCCTCTTCATCGAACTCAAAATCTTCATCACATTCAGGAAGACCAAAAATATCTGGATTGATGAAATAACAATCTTTTTTTGTCCCCTTCGCTACAATTTTATTCTTTTCTAATTCTTTGATACCTTCTTTAAAACTTTCAAAATTAAGATATTCTGGTTCTTGAATTGAAAGATCGCAAGTCAAAAATTCTTCAAGAATATCATGATCCAATGTTATCTGATCAAACCATAAATCCACATCATCCCCCTCATCTAACATTTTCCCTACCTGCCACAACATCACAAAAAATGCTTTCATACCACTAAATGATAGCCCAAAAATCATACGCCGACACGACGAGGCGCCTGAAAAGGTAATTTGCGGAAGATCTTCAAATCCGAAATTTGAAGGAGGAAGTTTAAATGATTTTCCAATATTCTCAGGTCTTTCAAGAATAAAGGGATTTCGTTCATAGAGCAGAGTAAAATCATATTGGACCATTTTCATTTCTCCGTTAAAGAATTGACTTTATGAAAAATGCATATTATCAGTAAGTTACCATTATGGCAGCTTACAATTCATCCAAACATGCTCCTGTAAAAAATTGTTCGATTTAAGTCATTCCATTGTTTTTTGAAGCTTAAAAAGTCTTTTAGGATAAAACGCTCTAGTTCTCCCTCCTTTTGCAATAAGGCTAGATTTTGTAATGTCCAAGAAGAGAACATCAAAGGATTTGATACTCATAGATGAGAATTCAAAGATGAAGCCAATATGAACTTGTCAATATTTTTATAAACTTTTTCAGAAGCGTTACGTGAAACCCTTTAATTTTCTCAGAGTTTTTGTTCGTTACAATTTTTTTTGCTCATTTTAACGCATTACCATCGCATCCTCAGAAGGGCACGTTTTATAGCAAATAGCGCTTATTTATCTCTTAAAAAATCTCTCTTTTATGCCGCACACACTTCAAAACCGCGCTTTTGAACGCGTGCACCAACACGTATAAACGAGCAAAGCACAAATTTTAAAAATTGAATTTCAAATTTCCAAAATATTTCAAACAATCACTTCGATAAAGACTTTTACCATTATCATTTTTGGGCGGCTAAAATATCCTGTACTGTTTTGACCAATTGATCTTCATCAACCGTCACTTGTGCTGGTCGACTTTCACGCCATGTTTGATTATCCTTAATTTCATGAGACAAACGCGCCCCTTCAATCAAATCTTTAATCTGTATTTTTCCGCTCTCACGTTCTTGTGAGCCTTGGATAACCACACAAGGCGCTTGGCGTCGATCTGCATATTTCATCTGCGCTTTTATCCCCGATGCCCCCAAATAGAGCTCAGCACGAATTCCCGCACTACGCAACTGCATCACCATTTTTTGATAACCAGCAACCGCCTCTGGCTCTTTATCCATCATCAGCACCACAACCGGCCCTGTTGTCTCCTTCATAGGCAACTTTTCAAGATTTTGCAAAGCAGCGATCAAGCGCGAGACCCCGATTGAAAAACCTGTTGCTGGAATGTTTTCACCACGAAAGCGTGCCACCAATCCATCATAGCGCCCACCACCACCAACGGAGCCAAAAACAACTTTCTGCCCATCATCATTGAAAACATCAAACAGCAACGTAGCCTCAAAAACAGGACCTGTATAATAATCCAGTCCACGCACCACCGATGGATCAATCTTGATACGATTCTGAAAGCCATTTGCGGCAAAAATTGCTTGCATTTCCTCAAGCTCACGAATTCCCTCACGCCCTTGAACATGATCACCAACCACTTCTTTAAGAGCCTCAAGCGTTTCTTCTGCTGTTTCAGCTCCAGCAGCAGTTAAGGTAAGAATACACTCAATCTCTTTATCCTTAAGCTCCGCCCCTTTTGTAAAGTCACCACTTTCATCCAAACGCCCTTTTCCCAAAAGCAAACACACCCCTTCAGAACCAAATTTATCCAGTTTATCAATTGCTCTTAAGACAGTTAAGCGCTTTTCAACCTGCTCATTTCCCCCCAAACCAATTTTCTCTAAAACGCAATCGAGAATTTTTCTGTTGTTCAGACGAATGGCATATTCATGATGCTGAAACCCTAGTTTTTCCAAACTATCAGCTGCCATCATACAAATTTCGGCATCAGCTGCTACCATTGGTGTTCCAACAATATCCGCATCAAACTGCATAAATTGCCGAAACCGCCCTGGACCTGGTTTTTCATTGCGAAAAACAAAGCCAAGACGATAACTGCGATAAGGCTTTGGCAAAATTTCAAAATTCTCGGCAAAATAACGAGCAAGAGGCGCGGTAAGATCATAGCGCAAAGACATCCATTGCTCATCATCATCTTGTAGCGAAAAAACGCCCGCATTTGGACGATCTGAATCCGGTAAAAACTTACCCAGCACATCTGTATATTCAAAAATTGGAGTTTCTAGCGCTTCAAAACCGTAAAGTTCATAAACTTCACGAATTTGCGCAATCATTGTTTCAGTTGCATACAACTGTGCACTTGTACGATCAACAAACCCACGGGGTAAACGGGCTTTGGTTTTTTCTTGTTTTGATGACATGTTTTTCTCTAACAACAATATATATTCACCGATAACGTGTGTCTATCTTATAGAAACAAACGCTGCAATAACTTTATCAACTGGAAACTGGTAACAATATGCATAAGCTTTTGCTTTTAAAAGATGCAAACCTTTACCCTTAAGGCAATCTACTGAAAATATTTGTACTTTCAATAGGAACATAGCCTCCCGCTCAACATGAAATGCCCGCTTAACATTCAATGAAAAGACATCTGTGCTTGTTGAAAGAAACCTCAAAGCGACAGTTGATTCTTGATAAATCGAAAGCATCCCCCTCAAAACCCCTCCCTCTCAGAATTCTTCAGATTTATTACAGATGCAAAAATCTTCAAGACATCAGTGTGCTTTGCGCTTGTTCTGCAAAATGATTGATAACATTTTTTAAATCAACAATATTTCGTCCAGCATCTGTAATAGAGCGTGATACAGAGGGAATAACATTCTGCAAAAGTCTTTGTGGAAATTGATTTGCTAGTTGTGTCATTGTTCCACCTTGAGCGCCAATACCCGGAACGAGAAACAGACTATTTTTTAACTGCTCGATTGTGTCTTTTGATTCAGATCCTAATGTCGCTCCTATAACCGCACCTATGGGGCCAATATTATGATGAATAACCGAAGACTGACTATTATAATCACAAATACACTGTGCAAGATGAAGAGAGAGTGTCTGATCACCAATAAGGGCATTTCGTATTTGTTTCCCCTCTGGATTAGAAGACTGAACAACCACAAAAACCCCTGCTCCTGTTTCTTCTGCAACCTTTATCAGAGGAATAAGAGCATCAAAACCCAAAAAAGGATTAACTGTCATGGCATCCACCTTGAACGCACTACTTGGACCAAGCCAAGCCTTACCATAGGCTTCAGCAGTAGAGCCAATATCCCCCCTTTTTGCATCCGCCAGAACCAATATGCCTTGTTCGTGTGCATTTTCAATCAGTTCTTTGAGAGCTTGAAGACCTTCCACACCATATAATTCAAAAAATGCGACTTGCGGCTTTATAATACCTACTTTACCAACAACTGCTGTTAAGAGAATATCACAAAAATCTTTTAGACCTTTATAATCAAAGCTTAGTTTCCACGATTGCAAAACTTTATGGCTCGGATCAAATCCAATACAAAGAGGTCCATAGATTTCACGATTTTTAAAAAAAGTTGAACGAAACATTTTATATCCTAACAAGGTCTCTCTTTAAACTTTTTGATACAATCAAAAAGAAAAGCATTTGTCAAAAGAATACAATAGCGCAAACACAAAGAAAGAGCTCTCTATACAAAATGTGCTTTTATTTATGAAACATAAATATATTCCCATTCGTAACGCTTATCATATGTTTATCGACCAAGACGTTGTCATGAGATAAAAATTCAAATTTATGAAAGAATATAAACAAAACAGCATCTATATTATAATGACCTCATAAAGCCCTATAGGCATGCCTTGTCGTTTTCACCCCCCTTTTTTATGATCAACAAAAACTCTCTATGAACGCGCTTTAAACAAAAGTTTCAAAAGAAAATGCCCCACCATGATGATCTCGATCTTAGCTTTAGATTTTTCCTATTCCTTTTTGGCGCATATCTATTCACTTTTGGAACATAATTTGCAAAAAGGCATTGTATCTCCAGCATATTCAAGGAGATAAAACATGGAAACTCGCATTCCTGAAAACACACCATTTG
>NZ_JBHIRB010000010.1:0-86002 GCF_042196845.1 Bartonella sp. AA9NXGY | reverse complement strand
ACTGTTCGCTTTGAACCATCAACACCCAATAATCCATTTGTTGAAGTTTCCAATCAAGTCTACGCACGTCTCAAGCGCGCCAATGCTGTAAAACCTTTTATTGGAGTCAAAACAACAGCAAAACCTGAAAAGACAGTTGAACAAATTAAGCAAATAGAACAAGAAGCCACACAAACATCAACTGAATCAGCAGCCGAAGAAATTCCACCCGAAAAACCAAAAGCTTCTAAAGTTTCCAAGTCATTAACACCTACCCCCAAAAAGGCTTAGATGTTGAAGTTAATCATCTACCCAAAATGGTATCTTCAACAGGTGAAGGATGCCTTCACCAGTCTTCAAGCACCACGCCTTAATTGGGCTGTGCGTAATGCTCTAAACACCGCAGCAAAACAGTCGAACGCTTTGCAGAAAAACAAATTGCCGATGTTACATCTGTCCAATCAAAGCGTGTCAAAAAAGGCGTTTATATTAAAGAAAAGGCGACAGCAAGGTTTCTCGAGACAGATATCATTGGTTCTGTAACACCGATACCTCTTAAATTTTTTTAAGTAAACGAAACAAAACGCGGCGTAACTTACACACTGTTTGGAAAGAAAGAAATCTTACCCCATGGTTTTATCAAGGGAGGCAGTTTTCCAAAGCGTGTTGAATTGAAAATGGGAGGGAATGTGTTTCAAAGAGCGGATGGAGATCAATTCCCCATTGCAAAACAAGAAGGACCTTCAATTGCTAAAGTGATGTCCAAGCCAGAGATTGCAAGTGCTATTGCACAATATGCCAATGAAAGATTAACTGAAAACATACAGAGACAACTTAAACGTCAAGAATATGCTGCCAACAAGAAAGGCTAGATCATGTTCTCAAGCTTTATCTATATCTTACATATCCTTATGAGTTTAAGCATTACATATTCTTATTGTAATTTAAAAAAAGATCATCATTTATGCTTTGTTTTTTCATAAAAAAATCAATAAAATCAATTCAAAAGGTATTTCCCAGCGGATTGGCTTCGTTGCGGGGCAGGCGAGCGCGAACTATCGCTAGCGACAGAATTTTCAAATTGACTGTACATTGTACACTTAACTCATTGATAAATAACAATTTCAATATGTACACTGTACAGTATGTGAAACGTTTTCTTAGCAAAAAGTAATTTTTGTTGCTGGACAATTCTATAGTAATAGGTATTTTCGAATCAGGTGCCTAGAAAACACCTTAAACACATAGCGGATTGGTTGCCGAAATAATCAGTCTTCCGCACATTAAAGACTTTGACTCATTGTATGTTAGGCGCATATAATAACTTTGTCGGGTGTAGTTATGCTATACAATACCCTTGGGGAAAGCATAACGACGGGCTATGTGCCGTGTTTTCTAGCACCCGGCATCTTTTAGAGTGTCAATAGAAAACCTTTAAGCACATAGGAGCCAAATCATGGCACAATATTTAATTGACTTACATCAAACTACGATTGATGGTGATATCGTTCAGACAGTGAATGCACCTGAATTACATACATTTTTGGCAATAGGTAAACGTTTTGCTATTTGGATTACGAACCGTATTAATCAGTATGAATTTGAAGAGGGAAAAGACTATATTTTAACGCTTCCCAAAATTGGGAAACGTTAAAATGTTATCAGCAAAGAATATCACCTCACCTTAGACATGGCGAAAGAACTTTCCATGGTTGAACGCAATGAGAAAGGACGTCAAGCACGCCGTTACTTTATTGAATGTGAAAAGAAACTGAGAAACCAAGCTGTTGATTATGATAATGATACACGCTTTGATGATTTTAACTATCTTCGCCAATATGTTTTGACAAATTATCCTAAAATCATGGGTATCATCTTTGGTTATCTTTTGAAAATAGATGAAATCGAAAAAGAACTTGATCATTACAAATCAGTTACAAAAGAAGCTAAGCGCGTTTTAGCAAGATCTGTCGTAAAAGCTGCTTAGATTTAAAACACATCTCCCCTCCCCGTTCTCAAAATGGGGAGGTGGTTTAAAGATCAAGTTTTGAATGGGAGCCCAGACGCGCTAAAATCAATCGATCTTGACCAATCAAGCGATAAATCAACACTAGGTAAGGTCGAATATGGCAATCTCGATAATTGCTCCAATTCCCAGTCAATGCATGATCATGATATCGAGGTTCTAAGGGTTGATCATTTGCTAATGCTGCAATGATTTGGCGCAAATCAGTATCTAAAAGATGCCGATACCGTCCTTTCATTTCACGCTTGAAATCACATTTGAAGATAGTGGTACGTTCAATCGTCCGCATAGAGATCATCAAATAATTCGTCTACGGAATGAAACTTTTTTAAGTTACCTTCCTCTAGTTCTGCAAAAGCCGCTATAGTTTCTGCATTAGGTTGAAACAAGAAGGACGGAATAGCTTTATCTTGTGCAATACGCGTCATCAACACTCTCACAACATCACTTACTGATAAACCTGAAGCTTGAATAACTTGACTAGCGATATTTTGAATTTCTTCTGGTACACGCGCTTGAACCATGCGACTGGCAGCCATAATGAGCTCTCCTCTTGTAATTGTACTTCAATGTAATACAATTGAAGTTTAATTTCAACTGTAAAGCACATTTTTTAGAGTGGCGAGATCGTTTGGCTTAACAACCACTTGCTTTTTTTAAGACTTCACCCATACGTGTTCGCCAGTCTTTTCCTTGTTTTTTAAAAGAGGCAATAACATTTGGGTCAAGGCGTAGAGTAACCGCTTGTTTGGGAGATTCAACCGGTGGACGCCCACGTTTACGGCGTTCTTCTGTTACATATTTAAAAAAGGAGGCTGGTAAAACATCTTTAGCTGGCTTTAAGCGTGCAAGTTCTTCATCTGTCAATGGTGGGGAATCCACAGCGTCCCAATCTTCTTTTGTGTAGCCACATCCTGTTTCAAAGTTTTTTTTGATAATCATTGAAAACCTCTCTTTCTTTTTTATTCGCTTGACGAAAACTGATAATGGATATCGCTTCATTGCCAAGCTTTGCAAAAACAATAACTGTTGTGCCATCAGCAAAATGTCCAATAGCCTTCATGCGGTTTGAATGTGTTGCATCAATAAGAGCATGTTCCCAGTCAAAGTAAATAACATCAGCAAAATCAAGCTTATGTTTATCAATGTTTAAAGCTCTTTTTGGTTCATCCCACACTATCTTCATATATTTTATGTACACGAAAAATAAAACCTTGTCAACAATTAAAGTGTACAATAATTCGTATATACCATTCAAAATGGAGCAACTATGAATAAGAAAACGCGTAAGGGTTTATCGGTTCGTGCGTTTGCGAAGAAGATGGGTGTTTCACATAATGCGGTGGTTTCTCGGATAAAGACAGGTAAATTTGATAAGGCTCTTTTTGAAGATGGTTCTGTCAATGAAGCCGTTGCAACAGCCATCTGGAATGAGAATCCAACAAAGCGCCCTGCTCCATTTTTAGCGCCTGATGGTCAACCGCGGACAAAGATCAAACAAGCCTCTACAGATGGAGCCAATGAATACAAGATAAAACTGGAGCGAATGCAAGTTGCCCTTGAAAGCGAAAAGATTGCACTTGAACGATTGCGCGAAACCACTGTTGATCGAGAAGAAATGAAAAAGGCAGCTCGTGAGTTTGGAAGAACGCACCGTGATGCTATGTTGAATTTTCCTCATCGTTTTGGTGCAAGCATTGCTGCACAAGTTGGATGTGATGCGGCCAGCCTTATTGGTGCTATTGATTACACTATGAGAACCGCTTTGCTTGAGGCGGTTAATATTCCAGTGCCTTTTCATGATCCTCATTCTCCAGAGTTAGAGAACTTGCAAGAAACGAATAATGGATGACAATGCAGTCGAAGAATTTTTCGCCCATGCCAATAATGCAAGACAACCGGACCCACCGTATACGGTTTCGCAATGGGCGGATAAGAATAGATACCTTAGCACCGTAGCAAGTGCTGAATCTGGATTGTGGAGAACAAAGCGGACCCCCTATTTGCGCGAAATCATGGATAATCTTTCCTCTCACAAACCGATTGAAACAACTATTGTCATGAAAGGGGCGCAGGTTGGCATGTCAGAGGCAGGATTAAATTTCTGCGGTTATGCTATTCATTATAGTCCAGGACCTGCCCTTTATGTGATGCCAACGGTTGAGACAGCCAAAAAGCTTTCAAAGACGCGGCTTGATCCTATGATTATGGCAAGCCCTGCTTTAAGCGAACGCATTGCCCCAGCGCGGGCACGCGACAGCGGGAATACCATGTTTTCGAAAGAGTTTGATGGTGGTGCACTGATGCTTACAGGGGCAAACAGTGCTGCTGGTTTGCGTTCCATGCCTATTCGTTATCTGATTTTGGATGAAGTGGATGGTTATCCTCTCAGTGTCGATAACGAAGGTGATCCAGTGATGATTGCGGAAAAGCGCACATCAACCTTTGTACAACGAAAGATCTTTAAATTGTCCACACCCACCCACCGTGACACAAGCCGTATTGCCAAAGATTTTGTACTAGGAGACCAGCGATATTACAACGTGCCTTGTGATGCATGTGGTACACTCCAGCCGATTGTTTGGTCACAAATCAAATGGCCGAAAGGGGCTCCCGAAAAAGCTGTTTTTGTTTGTGCGCATTGTGGTCATGAACATGCCGAGCACCGAAAAACAGATCTCATGTGTGAAGAAAGAGGCGCATGCTGGGTCCCAACCAGTGAGTCAAGCAGACCCAATTTGCGTTCTTATCATATTTCGGCACTCTATTCTCCTTGGCTTACATGGGGGGAATGTGCAAGAGAGTTTTTAAATGCCAAAGAAGACCCTGCTCTTTTGCAAGTTTTTATTAATACAGTTCTTGGAGAGCCATGGGAGGACAGAACAGGCGAAGTTATTGATCCTGATAGCCTCTATGCAAAACGCGAAGATTATCCATTGGCACCAGAACAATCCGTCGTGTTGACAGCTGGTATTGATGTGCAAAATGACCGCTTGGAACTTGAAGTGGTGGGATGGGGGCGTAGTGAAGAAAGTTGGCATATTGATTATCAAGTGATCCTTGGTGATCCCTCTTCTTTTGAAGTGTGGGACCAATTGGATGAATATCTTGCAAAACGTTGGCCACATCCAGGCTATAAAGAGGGGATTAGGATAACAGCTGCTTGTATTGATACCGGTGGTGGACATACACAGGCGGTTTATAATTACGTGCGCCCCCGTGAGGAGCGGCGTATCTGGGGGCATTAAGGGGCAAGCGAGATGGCGTGCAGTATGGCAAAGAAAATCTTTGGGGGTGTGCAATGAATACCAGTATCGATTTTTTGTGCGATTTATGAATAGCATTGTTTCAGTTTTCCAATCATCACAGCATTGGAGATGAGGATTGCACTGCCATAATTGAGATTATGGGCATGGTGGAAAAAGCTTTAGTTTTTAAACTTCAAGATGAAGTGCCTAATATTACAAAGATTTTGGCAGCTCTTACAGATTTTGGCGATTCAGAGTTTCCTACAGTTATGTTGCCTTTATTGCGAGCTTACGAACCAGATCTAGAAAACCCCATTAAAAAGGTTGCTTAAGTACCTCCCTTCCCCATCTTTAAAGGTGGGGAGAAGATCAAGAGGCTTCTTTAGGTAAGAATTCAAAATGAACAGATTTAAAATCAGTTAAGTCATAATCAGTAAGGTTGCAGTATCAACAAAGTTTTCTGCTTCTTCATCCGTCTTGAAAACGGGTATTTGTTTAATTTAGAGGTTTTCATAAGAATTAATTTTCTTTTAGTACGTATAGATTTTTAAAAGATTCAAAGCTTAGAAGAAATGTATCTGTTTAAACTAACACCATTTTCAGCGGCTTGTATTGAAAGTTTTCTATGGAGTTCTGGTGGTATTCTTAATTGAAACTTGCCACTATATTTACCATGAGACAAAAGCAGAGGAACTTCTTCTCCATTATGTTGCATGTCCTCAACAACTTCTGAAACAAGGTCCATAATACCTTTTAAAGCTTTCTCTGCTTGAGCATCTAACCATGAAAGGGATGGGAATTCTGCACACAATCCAACATATTCCTCATCTTCTTGCGACCACAAAACACGATATGTATAATGATTATTGTTCATGTTTCATCCTTTCTATCGCTTGTAAGACTTGTCTGACTTGATAAGCTTTTGCTTTGTTACCAGAATCTTTTTGAATATTCATACGGGGGTCACCAAGCCACGGGGTTTTAAAAACAAAGCGGCTTTTACCATTGTTCCGCGGTTCTCCAAAAAAAATGTACACACACACACACAGCCAACAAATCTGAAAACTTGATGTTCTTTGGTGATGCTTTCATCAAGCTGATTATTTTTTCAACTTTATTGTTTATAACCAATAATAGTATCATTATTAATCCTAATCAATCATTTTTAGAAATAGCGTCAACTAACAAGAGCCTTTTGTAACTCGACACTGTTAAAAAAGCTCAATCAAGGTGAATATGAAGCTGTCCCTGCCGAGCTACAGAAATGGACCAAAGCAGGCGGAAAGCGTCTTGAAGGTTTAGCACACCGGCGTGCGGCAGAAACAGGCTTATGGGCAAAAGGGGCTTATGTTTCCTCCAATTATCAAACAGTAGAAACGCAAGCACCAACGGGGGTTTTCAAAGCCGAAGCCCTTGCACCGATTATTGGTTCTTTTTCTGGGCTTGGTGGTTTGTTAGCAGGAAATGGACCAATCCAATGGGCTTTGGCAACCATTATGGTTTTAGCCGCATGTGTTGGTATTTTCTTTGTTGCCAAACGTTTTCAGGAACACCGCCTATGATCTTATGGATGAAAAGAAATCTGCTGTTAATAGGCGCGGCTTTAGCTGCTTTTTTTATGATTTTAGCAAGAGCTTTTAATCTTGGGAAAAAAGCAGAGCAACAAAAGCAAACAGAAAAAGCTTTAAAAGCAGCCACAACACGTCTGGAGGTGGAAAGTGAAGTTAATCAAAAAAGTGATGCTGATGTGCGTACTGCTCTCTCTGACTGGTTGCGCGACAAATAAATATGCTTCTTCTTGTATTGGCTGGTTGCCAATTTATTTAAGCCGGAAAGATCTGAACACCATCAGTTCAAACTTAGCAAGAGAAATTTTAAAGCACAATAATCTAGGTGAACGCGTGTGTGGGTGGAAACATGGCTAGAAAAAAATCCAAAAAACACACAGAGCTTACAGAATCAGAAAAAGAAATACTTCAAGAAATGATCATCACCTATCAAAGTGTGAAAATGATGTCTCGTTTGATGAAGTGGATAGCATTTTTTCTTTTTTTTGCTTATCCTTGATTTTGCACGCCTTATGGATGCGATAGACAATATCTTTGCACATTATAAAACAGTGGCTAACCAAAAACTGAAAGCTTTACCCCCTTCCCGCTTTTAAAGCGAGGAAAGAGAGATTATATCGTAATCTATCCGCTAATCGCTTAAATGTTTCTTAGACACCTGACGCGACAATAGACATAACAATTATCAAGCCTCTCCAGATATAAAAGACGCCCATTGTTCTGAGAGAACACGGCGCTATTCTAAAAAATCCGTCCGCATGTAAGCCTTTGTCACTGAATTCCCAACTGAATACGCAAGAACAGATTCTGCAATTTCAAATGGTGTTGACGTTGTCTCTGCTATACAGTCCCGCAGAATCGATCTGAAACCATGAAGTCTATAATTAAAACCTTTGTTTTTCATGAATTTAGAAAGTGCTACATCAGATATGGGCTTTCCAAAACTCTCAACAAATAAAAAACCATTTTTTGCTTTTTCAATAACAGCAAGCGCTTCAGCTGTAAGCGGCACATGAAAATCAGAAACCTTTCCAACAATTCTCTTCATATTTTCTTTTGGGATAATCCATATTGATCCATAAATCTCTGAATATGCCTGATTG
The DNA here is from genome assembly GCF_042196845.1 of Bartonella sp. AA9NXGY. NCBI lineage: Bacteria > Pseudomonadati > Pseudomonadota > Alphaproteobacteria > Hyphomicrobiales > Bartonellaceae > Bartonella > Bartonella sp. AA9NXGY. Next base: position 78,078 of record NZ_JBHIRB010000010.1, on the reverse strand, counting down.
GTATAAAAAAACCGTCAAAATAAGAAGTTTTAAAGCTAGATGTGATACAAGCTCATCATTTTAAGATTGAAAAAACTTAGGCATTTCTTTCCATGGCATAGCTGGAATATTTTGGGTATTTTGAATAAACTTTTCTAATAAAGCTTTTGCTTTTAATTGCATATCCACATCTATACCAAGTGCCACCGCATGTTTTATAGCTATATTCAAGCGGGATAGAGCTTTACTTGCTGTTTCGTTTTTTGTCTTCCAAATAGGAAAAATGCATCCTTTTATATCAATTTGCGTCAGTTCAATGATTGGCGTATCATCAAGTTTAGAAAAAACATGTAACTCAAGAGGTGTTAACCAGCTTGCTGCTTTTCCTTCATTTTTCAATTCGTTTTTTGGCTTCAAAAGCACTAGAGGCAATTTCTCGTAAAGAAATACCCCCCTGCCCGACGCAAATTTTCTTTTTGTTTTCGGCGAATCGGGTCTATTCTTTGATCTAAAAGATCACGACAAGCTAAAGCTTTGAACAGTGCTTCTTTTAAAGATAAATTGCGACAAGAGCCTAATCCCATTTCTCGTCGTCTTTTATTGAGGTCAAACCTAAAAACCCATCATCCTTGATCTGGTGTAGTTTTGACAAGCCATAAACCAGCTCTGTCAGCATATTTTCCTTTAGATAGATTTTTTACAGATAAGATAGACAGTCTATCACGTTCTTCCGAACCACCTTTTAAAAACCACCTTTTGAATTGCACTTGGAGCACTTTCATCTGGTACCAAGATTATATATAAAAGGCAATTTAATAAATAAAATAAAAACAATTAGTTATTAAATAGAAAAAAGATAAACTGTGCTATCAGGTGATATTGTAGAGAGTTCTAAGGGAAGAAAAAATTGTTGCACAAACGTGCACGCCGTCCGCACCACTCTATGTGAATTTTCTTTATTTTCTCATTACTTAGATAGTAAAAACTCTCTTTAAGTTTACTGTTTGCAACTCTATAACGGTATTATAAAGTGATAACTGTAATAATATGAAAGACGAAGCAATCCTTCTTTGCCAACAAATGTTTCAACCACACCTCGTGAACTAAAAATTTTTTATTCTTAACAATTAAGAATCTGAGTAACTCTTCCTTACCTCCTCATTCTCACTCAAAGTCAAAGCCCCCCTTTTTTCACCATAAAATAGTGTTTACAATGCATAAAATTAAAAAATAAAGGCCCTATCAAAGAAATAGGACCTCTTAAATTTAAGCTCCTTTATCCTACAAAATTAGAATTTGTAAGCTATTCCTGCGCGAAAATCATTCGTCTTATACTTAACTTCAATCTCGTCTTTGAATTTCCTTTTACCAAAATCTGAGTAACGATATTCCGCACGCACAATAAGATGATCTGTCATTGCAAAATCAACACCACCACCGAGAGTATAACCAATCATCGTTTTTGTTACATCCGATGTCCTATTAAATGGCTCACCTCCCGTAATTACTGTCGACAAAATATCCTGAAACTGTCCATAAGCAACACCACCAGCAATATAAGGCATCACACGCCCTGCAGAAAACCCAACACGCACCCGTGTAGCACCTGTCCATTTTTGTTTTAACGTATGATTAAACGTTAAACTGTCTTTCTCTTCTTTATCCTCTGCAGAAGAGCGAGAAAAGCCTCTGCCCTGTCTCCTGACAATTTTTGCCTTTTTTCGACTTTTTTCTTCTGTATCTAATTCCTCAGTATCACTACCCGATCCTTCAGTGCCCGATCCTTTAGTGCTGGATCCTTCAGTTCCACCAGCACTCGATTCATCTGCATGAAATCTTGTTTTTGTATCCTTTTTTTCCGTTAAAATGATATCCGTATCAATCCCCATAATAAAATTATTACCGAGATCAAAATTAACACCCGCATAAAAACCACCTATAAACCCAGAAAGATCGGGCATTTTCTGTTTCTCGACAGGTATCCATGGTTTACTTTTACTCCCCTCATCAGGATAGAGAGGAATATTAACATCAGGCACTGTTGCAGAAATCTTACTTGAAAAGCCACCAACTTGCCCCCCGAAATAAAAACCTGCCCAAGAAAAAGGTGAAGAAGCAACAACTTCTGAGGCAACATGTACTGGCTCTTCGTGAGCCACCACATCTGCAGCCTGTACTATAGAAGGTGAAATCAAAGAAAAAACAGATGCTGTTATAAATTTTGTATTCATAAAATTATACCCCATTGCTAAATTTAAATATAATCAAAAATCACATTTAGAAAAACAAAGTTTTATAAAATCTTATGCCGCAAAATCGCATGTACTCCTTTATAATTACATTTAAATCTATTACTATATTAATATATCATTACATCAAAATTTAATATTATCAAATAAATTTTAAAATGTTATAATAATGATTACTTCAAATAATAAATATTTAATAAAAATACCTATTATCTTGTCAAAAGGAGGAAATATAAAACATTTTGTATTAAAATTACCGCAAAAAAAATCACAAAATAGTATATTTTATGCCTTTTTTCATGAAAAAATTCTAAAAATGATGTAATTATTTTTAGAAAATCGATGTTCATTAACAATACTATAAATACCTCAATATTCTTACATCCAAAATGCATACTGTAGATTCTACATAGTATAAAAAAACATCCATTTTATACTAAAATCATACTTTTTTTTACCATTTTCTAAAGGATGAGATTATTAATTACACACAATATCATTATCCTTCTAAATCTTGTCCCAAAACAAAAATTCTCAATCATTTTATTTAAAAATTGCTCTTCCCCTACTGATTTCTATATTATCATCTGCCTTTATTGCAAAACGGTCTTTATTAGGAAAAGTTATAAAACATCCCTTCATACAAATTGTAATTGTTTGATGAGTATTTAAAGAAATTTTTGAAGGTATACTTCCTTCAACAACAATAAGAGATTGTATCTTTAAATCAGTATTCTTCACTGTTGCAGCAAAAGCTGTTATGGTAAAAATACTTAATAGAATAACTGTAATCAAAATATAAGTATATTTCAGCATTCTAAGATTCCTTCCTCAGAAAAACGCTTATATAGGCTAAATCGAAGAGCATTGGTTACATGAGAAGATGAGGTAATATTAGGCACATAAATAGCCAAATTAAAGGAAAAACTCTTACGATCAAATGCTGTAAAACTTACCTGTGGGATAGGATTTTTTAAAACGCCTTCTGTCGCAGAAGCAATCTCTAACAAAATTTTAGCAACATGCTCTGGAGCAACCTTAGATGATACAGTAACTGGTATATCAATTCGTCCTACTTTATTATGTCGTGTCCAATTACTAACGTTGTTATTAATAAGGCTTGAATTGGGAATAATAATCGTCTTACGCTGAATTGTCTCAAGTTCCGTTGCACGCACACTAATACGCTTAACAACACCCCCTACTGATCCAGATTCTATATAGTCCCCTATTTTAAATGGTCTTCCAACTAAAATAATAAGTCCAGAGACAAAGTTTTGGACAATATTCTGTAAACCAAAACCTATACCAAGTGAAAGTCCTCCAGCAATAAGAGCGAAATTTCTAAGATCCAAACCTGCCATTGATAATCCGGTCAAAGCAGATACAACAACGCCTCCATAACTTATCACTGTTTTGATAGAATTACGTATACCAGAATCGAACTCTCCATGAACCAACACCACATTATCTAACCAACCAATAAATCGGCGAATAAGAAACCAGCAAACACAAAAAGAAATAATTCCTGTTACAAGAGAAATCAAAGAAAGACTAATATTTCCAATCTGAAAACCGGTCACCGATTGCCACAAAACTGCTTTTAAATCAGAATAGGAAAATCCAAACTGGACAGCAATTGGCATTGCACAAAATATAACAACAAATAAATTGAGAAAAACGCTCACAAAAACTCCCAATTGATTCATCGTTTTTTCTTCTAAATGAAACCTCTGCATCAAAAGATGACCAACCGTTGTTTTCATAAATTGGTCTTTAGTTCCAAGTGCTTGAGCGCTTTGTATTCCTAAATACATGAGAACTAAAAATGCTCCATCAATCATAATTTGCTGCGTAATAAAACGCGCAAGTCCAACGTAACCTAAAAAATTCAATACAAAGAGCAGTAACCCCAAGCCAATAAGAGGAATGCGTATATAAAATGGCCAAAAGTATGGCTCTTTTTTTTCTTCTTGAACACGCCTACGTCTAAACCGCAAAGGTACAAATGATATTATAAATAGCAATATCGCTACAAGAAAAACAGCAATAAAACTTTTAGCAATTGTCAAAGATAGAGGCGCTGAAATGATTTGATAAATACTATCAAGAACAGCGTCAAATGCCAAAATACCCCCTAAAGAAGTGAGTAAAATCACTAATTGATAAGCAGACGATGGTGCAATACTGAGAAGACGCACATGGGGCCGATTCGATGATAGAAGAACAACAGCTAATCGATTGATTAAAAATAATAAAATAATTTGACAACCTATCATATCAAAAACTGTTGTAAGCTTACCTGGATCTAAGTTAAAACTACGAAACAAAAACAACACAAGGTAAACGCAAAAAATACAGATAAGTGAAGGTAAGAGAACTGAAATAAAGGCGATCAATAAGCGTTGTAAATAAGATATTTCCTCATTAGACTTCGTAAAGTGGCAATACACATGAACAAGAACTTTTTGAGAAAAATACGAAAGTCCCAAAGTAATAAAAAGTGGAATTAAAAAGCAAAGAAATAGTTGTAAAAACTTGAAGTAAAATATAAAATTCCACCAAGAATTTAACAACACAAGAAAATCTGATGAAGCCTCTTTTGTTTTTTGGGCGAGATGTTTAACCATCGGAATCGAAAACTCAAGCCTATACGTAAGCGCGCGTTTAAAAAGCTCCCGAGATTGAGAAATAGAAAGTTCAGCTATTCTATTTGCCGCTAAGAAAATTGCTTCAAAACGAAGCATGATACTGTTAATTTTAGCTTTTTGCTCTATCAAGTAGGAATATTCCTTCACTGAGCTTTTCAGTTTTTTCACGTCACGATGGAGCTCCATTAATTGATCAAGAAGTGTATTAATCTCATTAAGAGGAGGACGCAAAACAAATGCTGCCTCAATAGCACGTTCACTGATATCTTGTGCACGTAACCGTAATTCTTCTAAAGCATGCTCATCTTCTGGCTTTCTGTCAAAATCTCTTTTTAAAGTTTCAGTATTTTCTTCAAGAGTCTCAATAATCAACTGTTGTTGCTGAATAATTTCATCAACTGAATAAGAAGCTATCGTTTGTTCGACAATTGTATTTTGTGCCCCCCTATTACCCCATGCACCAGAATTAAATACAAAGATAATCCCCAAAAGAAGGAAAAGTATGTGGATGTTTTTTCTACAAAATGAATACATATCTACCTTATGAGCACAAAAGGGATTTTATTTTTCTCTTTTAAATATGGTATAAAGTAGATATTTTCAACTTTTATAGAATAATCTTATAAAAGCTTTCCCTTATCCTATAATACTGGTAATAAGATAAAAGAATGATAAATAAGCTGAACTCAATAAGATTAAAGAAGGCACTCTAGCATGTTTTTTTTGCACCTTTATTGCAAAAAAGAAGATTTTCTTCCTTTGACAACCTGGATTTTTCTATCCAGTTTAGGTGTATTCTTGACGAGCAACCTAGAAACACGTGCTTATTTAATCAAACAATCACACACCAATAATGTCATTAAAACGAATAGATTTGATTTACATCATAAGTGTGACCATGTGAATGTTACCACAACTGAAAACAAAAAACTTGTAACACTCCATACAGAATCTATTTTTATCAGGACCTTTCAAAAAATCCTAACATTGGATTTCTTTTTAATAAAGATTCCTGCTGTTGACACACGATTTCGTAACGTTAAAACACAACATTTCTCAAATAAACGCGCTCCTCCCAATGAACACACTTAATTCTCTTCCTTGAATATAAAAACGATCATCTTATTTTACTTGTGCTTTTAACTTTGAATAACTGTTAGATTGCCTATTTACGGAATATATCATGCGTACACCTGGTTGGTTAACTACCCTTTATTGCTTTATCCTTTTAAGCAGCATTTATGTTGCCTTACCCAATTTATTTTCACACGAACAAGTTAACAACTCGAAATTTTTACCCAATACCCGTGTGGCACTTGGTCTTGATCTTCAAGGAGGCTCTTCTCTTCTGCTCGAGGTTGATAGCAAAACGTTAAAACGCGATCAATTACACATCGTTTTAAGCAATGTGCGCAATGTATTGCGTGAAAAACAAATCCGTACATCAAATGTGCGTATTGTTGAAGATAGCGTTGTCGCGCTTATTTCTGATCCCTCACAAACTGAAAAAGCACTCTCTGCTTTGAAAACATTAATAATCCCCATACACAGTAGCTTTGGCACGACAGAACATAACATCACGATCAGTGCTCAAAATGAAATGTTTCGTATCACATTAACGGAAGCTGGTATAAAAGATCGTATAAGCAATGCTATTGAACAAAGCTTAGAAATCATCCGGCGCCGTATAGATCAAGTTGGTGTTTCAGAACCAGCCATCCAAAAGGTCGGAAATGACCGTATTATGGTCCAATTGCCTGGTTTACAAGATCCAAAACAATTACGTGATCTTTTAGGAACAACTGCCAAAATGAGTTTTCATCTTGTTCCTTCTAATGTGGATCCCAATAATCCACCGATAGGTGTTTCAATTCTTCCTGGATATACTGATGAAACGCAACGCTATGCAATTTATGATCAAATTGCTTTAGATGGAAATGTCCTGAAAGATGCCCGTGCTGGTTTTGATCCACAATTGCCAGGACGTTCTATGATTTCATTTACTCTAGATTCGGCTGGTGCAAAAATATTTGCCGATATAACACGACAAAATATTAACCGTCCTTTTGCCATTGTTCTTGATAATAAGGTTTTAACCGCTCCTACCATCAATAGTGTTATTCCCAATGGACAAGGTCAAATTACAGGAAACTTTGACCCCAAAGAAGCCTCAACTCTGGCTGCTTTGCTCCGCGCTGGGTCCCTCCCCGCACCACTCACCGTCATTGAAGAAAGAACCGTAGGTCCAAATCTTGGCGCTGATGCCATCCAAATGGGACTTTATACGGGCATAATTGGCTTTATTCTCGTTGCAATTTTTATTTTTCTTCTCTACCGCATTTGGGGGCTCATTGCGAATATAGCACTAGCCCTCCATACGATTTTAACATTTGCTGCACTAAGTCTCCTTGGAGCTACGCTTACGCTGCCCGGTATTGCTGGTATTATCTTAGGCATCGGTATAGCCGTTGATGCCAATATTCTCATCAATGAACGTATTCGCGAAGAAAGTCGAAAAGGCGTGAGTGCTTTTGCAGCTCTAGATCGTGGATTTAAACAAGCTTTTGCAACCATTGTTGATGCAAATGTTACAGCCATTATAGCCACTGTTTTACTATTTTGGTTTGGCACAGGCCCAGTTCGTGGTTTTGCTGTAACAATGTTGCTTGGTATTATCATCTCCATGTTTACAAATATCACCATTGTGCGCATCATCATGATTTGGATCGTTCGTAAATGGAAAATTAAAAAACTGCATATTCATTCTGCTTTCAACATCATGCCACAAAACACAACTTTCCACTTTATGAAAGCACGTTTCATTGGTATTGGCGTCTCAATTGTTTTATCAATAGCTTCAGTTTTTCTCTTTTTAAAGCCTGGATTGAATTTTGGTATTGATTTCATTGGCGGAAGCCAAATGAGTATTACCACGAAAGGACCAGCAGATCTAGCAACTCTGCGTTCCAAGCTTTCTACTCTTAATATTGGTGAAGTTACCTTGCAAAATATTGATAACGAAAATACCGTATTAATTCGCATGCAGAAACAAAGCGGTGGCGAAGCACAACAAACCACCGCCATTGATAAGGTCAAAACAGCTGTACAAAATATCTATCCCGATACCACATTCGATCAAATAGAAGTTGTTGGTCCAAAAATTTCAGGCGAGCTTGCCACAGCTGCTTTTACTGCTGTTATTCTTGCAGCTATTGCCATGTCTCTCTATATATGGTTACGCTTCGAGTGGTTCTTTGCCATTGGAGCAATTATCACTCTCATTCTAGACACCACAAAAATGATTGGCTTTTTTGCTTTGTTTCAATTTGATTTTAATTTAACGGCTATCGCTGCACTCTTAACAATTGTTGGATATTCTATAAATGATAAAGTTGTCGTCTATGATAGGATGCGCGAGAATATGCGTCTTTATAAAAAAATGCCGTTGCGCGAGCTGATTGATCTGTCAATTAATCAGGTTCTTGTACGTTGTTTTTTTACATCAGCCACAACAATTCTTGCGATGCTCCCCATGGCGATATGGGGTGGAAGTGCTGTTCATAATTTTGCATTACCCATGGTCTTTGGGATTATTATTGCAACATCATCCTCTATCTTTATTGCTGCTCCTATTTTACTCCTGCTAGGAAATTGGTGGCGTGAGCGAAATAATCGTGCAAATATCAAAGTGAAATAAAAATACCCTTTAATGCGTATGGTACATCTCGCCTCTCTTCTCATAGAAATATAGTCGTTTTCATTCATTCGCTTTTTGATCAAGAATAGTAAATAATCCATGCTCCACGACACACCACTTATCACAACTATTGTTGCAGGCTTATGTTTAGCATTTCTCTTGGGAATGATTGCTAGCCGTTTACGTATTTCACCCCTTGTAGGCTATTTGTTAGCTGGTGTTATTGTGGGACCCAATACAGGCGGATTTAAAATAGATTCTGTCATCATTAATCAACTTGCTGAAATTGGTATTATTTTGCTGATGTTTGGTGTTGGGCTCCACTTTTCATTAAAAGACCTTTTATCTGTCAAAGCTATTGCTGTCCCCGCTGCTATTGCACAAATGGCATTTTCTACTTTTCTAGGTTTGTGCCTTGGTCTGATTATGGGATGGGGCTTTAGTGGTAGTTTGATCTTCGGTCTTGCTTTATCCATAGCAAGTACCGTTATCCTGCTACGTGCTTTGCAAGAGCGTCATCTTATTGAAACGGAAAAAGGACGCATTGCCGTTGGATGGTTGATTATTGAGGATTTAGCAATGGTCCTTATACTTGTCCTCATCCCTTCCTTGGCAAGTGCCCTCAGCAATACCAAAAAAGAAGCGTTGGATCCTCTTGTTCAATGGTTGGATTTAAGTATTTGGGGTATTTTTGGTCTCACTATCCTAAAAGTAATTGTATTTATTGCACTTATGCTCGTCATTGGGCGACGCGTTATCCCATGGCTTTTAAAAATGAGCGCACAATCGGGATCACGTGAATTATTTCGTCTTAGCGTCTTTGCTATTGCATTAGGAGTAGCTTTCGGAGCCGCTCATTTATTTGGTGTTTCTCTTTCTCTTGGTGCTTTTTTTGCTGGTATGGTCATGAGCGAATCAGAATTAAGCCACCGTGCCGCGGAAGAATCTTTACCACTGCGCGATGCTTTTTCTGTTCTCTTTTTTGTTTCTGTAGGCATGTTATTTGACCCCGAGAAACTCTTAACTCATTTTTTCCCTCTCTTAGCAACCTTATTCATTATCGTAATCGGAAAATCTGCTGTTGCCTTTTTCATCGTTAAAGCTTTTCGCTATTCTAATGCGACAGCTTTGACTATTTCTGCAAGCCTTGCCCAAATCGGAGAATTTTCCTTTATCCTTGCTGGTTTAAGTTTAAGCTTAGGACTTTTAAACAATGACGCTCATGATTTAATTCTTGGAGGAGCAATTTTTTCTATTTTGCTCAATCCTCTTGTTTTCATTGCCTGTAATAAAATTAAAAAACGTCTAGAAAAAAATTCTGCATCTTCACAAAATACCCAAACAATTATTGATATTGATCCACAAGATCCTGACCAAGATTTTTTACCGATGACCTTAAAAAACAACCATATCGTAATTATTGGCTATAGTCGTATCGGTAAGTGTGTTGCATTATCTTTAATAAATAGAGGTGAACCTATAGTGATCGTAGAAGAATCAAAACGCCTCTCTGATAAAGCGATTGCAGATGGCTTTGAGGCTATTTGCGGCAATATCATTCAACAAGAAATAATGAACGCAGCAAATATAAATAATGCACATAAAGTTGTTATTACAATGCGAAGTACCATTGAAGTAGGAGAATGTATCGTGAATATCCGTGATATAAAGAAAGATATCCAGATAATCACACATGCATTATCCGACACAGAAACAACATATCTCATTGATTTAGGTGCTGATGTTGTAGTAACAGATGATGAAGAAATTGCCAATGGCATTATAGAGTATATAACAGAACGAAGATCTGTAAGGAATATGCTCAATCATGAAAATTTACAGAAAACATAAAATGGATACAGAATCGTGAAAATAAAGCAATTTATATGGCCATTGATTGGTATCTTAGCAATGCTGGTATCTATTCGAATTCTTTACATGAAGCTCTCTGTCATTTCATTTGGGGATGTATTGGAGCGCTTGAGCAATTTAAATGCACAGCACTGGTTATTAGCCTGTTTATGTTCTCTCCTAGCTTATGCTGCTCTTGCTGGATATGATCGAATTGCCTTGCAACATCTAGGCCATAAAATTTCTTGGATTTTTATCGCTATATGTTCATTTACAACCTACGCTCTTTCACACAATATCGGTGCTTCAGTTTTTTCTGGTGCCGTTGTACGCTATCGCGCCTATAAAATGAAAGGATTAAACGGAACAGAAATCGCAATATTAGTAGGTTTTTGCTCTTTTACTTTTGTAATCGGCACAATCTTACTTTTGGGAATCGTTTTGGTGCTGCAACCCGAAATTATCACCCTCATTCATAAAGAACTTCCTGAATGGCTCGGAACAACGGCTGGAGCAATTTTACTCAGCTGTATAGCACTTTATACGTTTGGCAGCTGGCTTCAGTTAAAACCCTTACGCTTGGGCAAAAAAATTCAACTCTCCTATCCACAGCTGAAAATTGTTATTCAACAGCTTCTCATTAGCCCTCTAGAGCTTTTAGGAGCAGCAGGAATTATATATGCTGTTCTCCCACATAACGCAGATATTCATTTTATATCTGTTCTTGGTGTTTTCCTAGCGTCTTTTACGATAACTCTTCTCTCTAATGCTCCAGCAGGAGGAGTAGGAGTTCTTGAAGCTCTCTTCATAACAGGCATGCCCAATATAAATCCAACCGATGTTATTGCAGCACTTATTGTTTTTAGAATGTTTTATTTGATTATACCGCTCATCCTTTCATTATTTGTGGTCGTCATTTTTGAGGCGCAACAATATTGGAAAAGAGCCCCCAAAACACCACCTGAATAAATAAAAGGCTATCAATTACTTCTTTTTGTGTGCCTATATAAGAACAGAACACCATCGTGTTACCAATTTACATATCTTTTTTAAGAAAACTCTCTCAGTGCTCTTCCCCATTACACAACAATACCCGTGAATGGTATAATAGTAAAGCTATTGTTGCACCATTATCTTTATACTTAATAAAAGAGCAAGCCTGCGCCATTATACTATTTTTCCAATGTTATGATAACTTTTAGCACTTAAGAACATTAATGAGAATTATTTTTATGCCTTTCTTCAATAGTCTTTATCCACACGTTAATCCCATTTATGATGCACAAATGAATGATTTTAATTAATTCATTATAAGAGGGATTGAAACAAAAGAAGTTTATGATAGTAAAGTTTTTTATCTAACAAATAATAATCAATTCTTTATAAATCAATATATTATAATGAGTTCGAGCGGCTTTCTTAATATTTATATTTTTAGAGGTTAAGCTAATGGAAAGACAGCATAGCGTAACCACGCAGCTTAATATTTTAAAACTTTAAGCCTCATTAAAGCCTATTGTCTTTCGTTTAACAGGTACTAATTTTAAACAATTAAACTGATCTAATTTTATTACTTGTATGTCAAGCTAACTAATTTGTATGTCCAGCTAACTACTTTATTTTATCTTGATTTACCCTCTTGGAATACTGATGATTATTACAGAAGTTTTTTGTTTAAGCGGGAGAGTTATCAAAAAATATCCACGCTGCTGACACAACTAAAGTGTAAAGTTTCTTCTGTCGTTAAACAATATGTTAAAAATCCAAAAAAATTTTAATCAATTTATATTAAAAGAAGTGAAAACTGTTGATTTTTATACCCCTTTAAATAACACAATTGTCGGTAAGAAGCTTCTCCTTACCAATTGCAACTTAAAAAAAAGAAACAATACGCATTAAAAGATCTTTAAATGTCCTTTGGAAGTTTTTTGAATCCCCTAAAAAGTACAAAACCCGATGACTAAGCTATATCAACAATCTTCACTTTTAAACAAACAGATATGGGGAAATCCTACTGCCCAATTTTATTTAGCAACTCGTACCTTAAAAAAAATTACGCAATCAATAAGTTATTTACGGTATAAAATAAAATGGTGGGTGATGAGGGGATCGAACCCACGACCCGCTGATTAAGAGTCAGCTGCTCTACCGACTGAGCTAATCACCCATAAGCTTCTCAAAAGACGAGAATGAGCGTTTCTATAACGCTCCTAAGGATAGATGTCCAGATATTTTGTTGTTTGTTATATAAACTCATTGTCTGTAAGGTTAAAAATATGATATTCACCACTTGATCTTATATAAAAATAAACCCATTATAAGAGGCTTTATAAATAAATGTTCTGATTGTTATACAGAACCTATAGTTAGAGGATTATCGAGCATAATGCCCGAGCGAAAATTAGAGGAACCTTCTTGTGGTTGTAAGCGGGATGGGGCATCGTTTTGTTTTATCAACAATCACATGCATTCAAGCAATATTGTGCTGTTTTTTTCTTTGAATATAAGTTTTTTACATTCAATGTTCATGATCCAATATACGAATAAAAGCCTATGAATTTTTTTTGTCAATCGCGCGCTTTTAAGCTTCTAAAAGGTAATGAATGATGGAATGGATCACTGATCCCCATGCGTGGTTTGGTTTGATCACGCTGGTTTTTCTCGAAATTGTTTTAGGAATAGATAACCTTATCTTTATTGCAATTTTAGCTGAAAAATTGCCACTGCATTTGCGTGACCGCGCACGCTTTATAGGTCTTACTTTAGCATTAATTATGCGGCTTTTCCTTCTTACCGTTATTGGATGGGTTATGAGACTCGATAGGGTCATTCTTTCACTTTCATCTTTTGTATTTAGTTGGCATAGCTTTATTTTAATCGGTGGTGGAGCCTTTTTGCTCGCAAAGGGAACGCTAGAATTACATGAAAGGTTAGAAGGAGTATCACATGAAAGAAAAACAGGTGTTGGTTATGCTGTTTTTTGGCAAGTAATCGTCCAAGTCGTGGTGCTGGATGCCGTTTTTTCACTAGACAGTATTATTACCGCAACAGGTATGATTGCAAAAGAGCAGGCAGCAGTTATGTATATCGCAGTCATAGCTGCTATGGGAGTAATGATGTGCGGATCTGGTGCTCTTATGCGTTTTATTAATCGTCATCCCACTATTGTAATCCTTTGTCTTGGTTTTTTGATGATGATTGGTTTTACTCTCATTGTTGAAGGATTTGGTTTTCATATTCCAAAAGGGTATTTGTATGCTGCTATTGGTTTTTCTGTTCTCATCGAAGCTTTTAATCAAATTGGACGTCGTAACCGTGAAAAAATGATTAAAACGAATGATCTACGCAGTAGAACAGCTGATGCTGTTTTGAGGCTCTTAGGAGGAGGAAGCAAAGATAGTCACCTTGCTGAGACTGTAGATGTTATTGCTGAACAGGCCGCAGCTTCTGAGTTGTTTAGACCAGAAGAAAAGGAGATGATTCGTGGTGTTCTCGATTTAGCTGATCGCCCTGTTCGCTCTATCATGTCGCCGCGTAATGAGATTGAGTGGTTAGATTTAAATGCTGATGAAAATGAAATGCGTGAAGAATTACAAAAGGTTAAACATAGCCGCTTAATTCTTGCGCGTGAAAAAGTGGATGAATTTGTTGGCGTTGCGTTGACAAAAGATCTTCTTTTGAATTTGGCTGAGGGGAAAAAGATTAATTGGAAAAAAGCTATGCGAGAACCCCTCGTTGTTCATGAAAATACAAGTGTTTTACGATTGATGGAGCAATTACGTCATTCTTCGATTCAGCTTGCAATTATTGTTGATGAGCATGGATCTTTTGAAGGAATTGCAACACCAACCGATATTCTTGAAGCTATTGCAGGAGACTTTCCTGATGACGATGAAGAACTCATGATCGCAGAACAACTTGAAAATGGCAGTCTTCTTGTTGAGGGATATGCTGATATCCGCCGTTTAAGTGGTTATCTTGGGCGTAACCTTGTGGATGAAGCAGATCGTTATACGACTCTGGCAGGCTTTATGCTTTGGCAGTTTGGTCATTTACCAAATGAGGGAGAAAGCTTTGAAACTGATGGTTTACACTTTAAAGTGATTGAAATGGAACGCCGAAACATATCTAAAATCCTTATTTCTCCACTTGTATCACCAGAAAAAAGCTAATTCTTTTTATAAGCAAAATGAATAAAAAGATTTTTTTATGATTAAAAATTGAAACGAATAAGCAGTTGATAACTCAATTGCATTTCATTATTTTTATATTTTTTTTAAGCGTAAAGTAATGACATACAAAAGTTATATTATCAATGAACTTTCCATTATAAAAAATTTTCATTGATGATTGACGAAAAGCTGGAAGAAAGAAAATGGTGCAAAATTATTTGTCAATGGTCATTAACCTCAAAACAATGAATATATACAACATATTGATTTATAATAATTATTTATTACAATATTACCTTCACATCAAGAAAGCCTCTTTCAAACATCAGATTTCCGCCAATGGATAAAACTCCACCATTGTTGAGTTCACTCAACTGATGATGGCATCTTTAAACCAGACTCTGGCTCCTATAATCTTTTTAGATCTTCTTGATATTTCTTAAGGAGCTATTCCTTAGCTTTTGTTTCGATAAATTTAGCTATTTTTTTCCTTCCAAGAATGAAACTCCACCTCTCTGGAAAGCTCTTATTAAGAACTTTGTTTTTCTTCCAGATGGTTCATATTTTTTACTACTTTTGCAATGAAAGCGTAGCTGTGTTGCTTAGATTTGACTACTTCTTTGACTAAAGCCAATGCACGTTCAAAATGAAGCTGTTGGGTATTTTCATCAAAGCCTAAATGATCCTCTGCACCGAAACTTTGATAATAAGATTGTAAGGTTGCAACATCACCCAATAAAGCCAGTGCACCAATATGAAGTAAGCTATAATCTGCATCATATACCTTGAATAACCTTTATGTGCCTCCAACTTCACTCTATCGCCAAGGTGGTGCTCCATATCTGGAATAAAAGCATTTATGAAGATCAATTTTTTCTATCGCCTATTTCAAGACATAATCAAGCTTAATTCCAACCAATCTGCATATATTCCTTCTTCACAAACTCTCAACCCCTTTTTATCAAAATCAAGTTGTAGATCTTGTAAGTGCTGAGAATTGATAGGGATCAATTACCATACAGGCAGCAGCTAAAATACCAGTACTAATCGAAACTCCAACATCAAATTGCGAATAATCTTTGATAATTGCGTCATTATAAAGAATTTGTACTTCACAATCTGGGAGTTGATAACATGCTGAATAATTATCTAACTCTTTAATTTTTTCAACAGACCAATCAAGATTTTTGAAGAACACTGTTGCACTCTCCATGATTAAAAAATTCTTTGCTCTACCTCAAAAGAGGTTGTATCCATATCAAAAGTCAAAAGCAAAGCAGATTTTTGCAAACAAAAGTGATAACGCCGTGTAAGAGAAGAATCTTATCAATAAGGTCTTTGGTGATTTCTTTTGCAACGTCTAAACAAGATGGAATCTTACCCCCTAAAAAAATATAATAAAGTCAATAGGTTGTGTGCAATTATTCTATATGAATCCCATTTAAAATCTACACTTTTATACGTGATTTAATTAACCATTTTTCATAAACAATTACCATGTATGGATAGACCATAAAACGCATGTAAACATTCAAATGAAGTGAACACAGCTATCATTCATAACAGTTCATAAATTTTATGATACGTTTTTATCACACACAAATCGCATTATTAAAAACGTAATCGTTTGAAATTATCGATAACATAAATTGCATGCGTTTAAAGAATGGTATGGGGTTTACTCTTTTTTTGAGCTAAACCTTAAAAGAAATAATCATTTGAAACTATCATAAAATAGGTTTTAATTCATTAAGGGCACATAAAAGGATTTAAAGACAAGTCGATTTTAAAGCGCCGCTTACTAAAAAGTTAGTCAATAATAAGCAGACATTATATAGATATTATCATCACAACAGGTAATGAAATTGATAATGTTATGTCGTAGAAATCAAAAGATTTTTAATAATATAACGCAGGCAAACAAGCAAAAAACGTTTTAAAAGTTACAGTTTAAAAATACGAAACCAAATGAAGTCCCCTCAAATTTGAGTATACTTATTAAAATAAAGATAAGTAGATAAATTTCAAAAGGATTGCAATCATATTACAAAGGCATGGTGTTTTACTCAATTTTGAGTCAAAAGCGACAATATTAAAGACTGCTCTACTCTAAAGTTAACGAGCTCAAATTTGGGCTGATTAATTTTGCCAGCCCAAATATGGACCGGCTTATTTGCAGAGAAATTAAGTTTAAATGCAAAGTGAAAATACGCTTATGAGAACCTCACTAAATGAACGTTTAAACGTTTAGAGACATAAAATGATATCTCTATAAATACGTTTGAAACCTAGATTTATAACAGTTTAAAAGCCTTAGATTTTATAAAAAGCGGTTGTTTATTATCTTATGAAAAGCTACTTTTAAAAACCAATGTTCGTAAATGTAAACAACGGGTTTTGTTACAAATATTCACTTAATACGCATTTTCTCTTGAGAGTCTTGATATGAACCTACCAAGCATTGAGACATTTTGATAATGTACTTTGTGTCAAATGACCACTTCAAAAATGCGAGCGTTATTCTTAATACGCTTTATAGCCATACATAAAGTGTTTATAGGTTCTGTAATTCAAATGAGTGATTAAAGATCATATCTGTCATTTACGTTCCTTTTGATCAGTTTTAATCAATAGAATAGAGCGTTTGCAATATGATACGTTTTGTATACATGCATTCATTATTGATTTCTTTTGTATGATCTGTAGCACCTCTATTTACAAGCAGCGTCATATCAATGGCACAGCTTTCTTTTATGATGCGTTTATAACCATCAAAAAAGCGCCCCTACATCTGTCATTTATTCTGTTTATCAATCTTGATAACGTTATTGCTTTCATAAACCTCACAATTTATGGGAACCGAATATAAATCGCTATGTCTTTTTATTCTTGCATTGCCATATACATTACCTCTAATCACGATATAATCGGAGATCTTGGCATTGCCATAAACAGAGCCGTAGACCTTAGTATGACACCCCACGCTAGCATTGCCGTAAACCTTGCCTAACAACCGCATGATCATAAACTGCGGCATTGCTATGAATACGTGCACTACCGGATAATTTTGCATTTCCATAAACCCGCGCTTAATGATAAACTCAAACGTTATAAGAAAGATGAGCATTGTCATAAACATGAACACCAAAATACACATGGGTTTTATCACATATAAGGGTATTGCCATACACATAGCCACCAATGGCAGCATTGCCATAGCCCCTTATATTTTCATAAACACAACCAGATTTTACAACACAGACATTATCAGCAACCCAGCAATTACCATCATAAGAGAGATTGCTTTCATTTTCAATAAAAGCATCTAGATCGCCTTTTTTTACATCACCAAAATCGTTTAAAGCACAAATGCGATATAAGATATATGACCAGTCACGAAATCTATTTGATTGGTCAATTCATATTTTTGGGATGGTTTTTTCTTATTAACAGGAGCGGTTTTATTTGCAATGGAAGAAATAACGGAGATGTTTTTGATATAGTTGTCATATTCAAACTAATAATAACATATTCATTACCTAGTAGTAGAATACTAACTCCTACACCTGCATAAAGCGAAGCAATAATCCGCCCCTATGGCTATGCTGTATGACTATAATAGAACCCAAAACCATCATTGCTACACTCGCAACACCAGCAGCAAAACGGATCAAAAGGACTAAGTGTTAACGCCATGAAAATAATTAAGTGCACTCATCACTATAGCTGCACAAGATAGTATGCGAGGAGCAAGAAATATAATCCCAATTCTGCCAAACGTAAAGAACATACTCCCAACTAAATAACCACCATAATTAGCGTTCAGTATATAAGAAAGTTGATTAAAAGTAAACAATCCCTCATCCAACATAACTGGCAATATTGGTGTATAGAGAAATCACCAGATACCCACATCAAAACCATATCGAATACAGCATTTTGAAACAATTCAAATCTTAACGGTTGTTTTTTCCCCCTTATTATTCCTTTAACTGGTGATATTCCTCATCCGCGTTCCATATCACCATAACAGCCTTTAACTCCCAAAATAGAATAAAAGCAAATTTAGCTATCTATTTTAATGCTCAAAACAATATATTTAGCGATCTACTATCAACATCGCCAGATCAGTTTTACAATAACATATTGAATTAATATGTATTTTTATGTTATAAATGTTTATAGTTAAATTGAAAGCATATTTAGATAACCTTGCTTTTTTATCTCGATATTCAAAATGACTAACCGAAAAATTATATACGCAGCCGTAAATTTTACTTCTCTTAAAATCATTTGCTTATTCGCTGCAAAACTTAATAAACAACTCAAATAACCATTTTCATAAAAGAGGAAGTTGGCTTCTTTTTAGATAATATTATTTAATATGATATAAAGTTGAAAAATTTGGTGCACCCGACAGAATTCGAATCTGTGACCTCTGCCTTCGGAGGGCAGCGCTCTATCCAGCTGAGCTACGGGTGCTTCACACTGATTATTAAAATCAGTTATGGTCTTTTAACTAATCATACTCTTAGCTTCAATGCTAAATTATCATTCTAATAAAAAAATTACTCGTTTGTAATTTATCTAACGACGCATTCCTTTTACTTTTTAATGATACTTTACCTTGAAATAACTTCTCTTTATTCAATGCTCTTTTTATTATAAAAAGAGCTTTTATTACAACTTCAAAACTCTCAAAAATAAGTTACAACATAAATTATAAGTATCAGGATAATTTTTAAATGGCTACATTACCAAGTCGCTTTCATTTTATTTCCGCAGAAACTGAGGAGGCTATCAAAGCTACCCATAAATTAATTTCCGTTTATGGTCATTCTTCTCTGGAAGAAACTGATATTGTTGTTGCAATCGGTGGTGATGGGACAATGTTACAAACCGTACGAGATGTCATGAACACAGGCAAACCTATTTATGGTATGAATCAAGGTTCTGTAGGATTTCTTATGAATGAATTTCATGAAAAAAAATTGCCCAATCGTATTGCTGCCGCACATAAAAAAGAAATCCATCCCCTGCGCATGATTGCAAAATCTGAATGTCAAGATTCTATCGAGGCGCTTGCAATTAATGAAGTATCCCTCTTTCGGCAATCTTATCAAGCGGCAAAAATTCGCATCACCATTGATAACAACGTACGCATGGAACAATTAAGTTGTGATGGTGTCCTCGTCGCTACACCAGCTGGATCAACCGCCTATAATTTATCAGCACAAGGACCTATCTTACCTCTTATGGCTCCCCTTATGGCCCTCACTCCCGTTAGCCCTTTTCGCCCTCGGCGTTGGCATGGAGCTTTGCTTCCCGATACAGTAACAGTGCGCTTTGATATGCTTGAACCTGACAAACGCCCTGTAAACGCTGCTGCAGATAATATTGAAGTTAAATCTGTTCATTCAGTTACTATTTCAATGGCAACAGAAGTAACAGCTTCAATCCTTTTTGACTCAAATCATTCATGGGATGAGCGCATTTTATCAGAACAATTTCGCTATTAATGATTGTATTATGCGTTTTATATGTATATGATTGTTATAGTTAGTTTTTTTTGTGAAAACATCTTAATACTTTTAAAGAGTGTAGAATATTGGTTATAATCATCATTAGATAGCGCAGTTAAAGTCACAGAGCAGTTGATAAAAAAATGATACCATCTTTAAACAGTTTTGATGATTTAGGTCTTTCCGCAAAGGTTATTAATGCGGTGAAATCAGCGGGGTATACAGCTCCGACACCTATTCAAAGTGAAACAATTCCGCATGTCCTTCAAAGAAAAGACGTTTTAGGAATCGCCCAAACGGGAACAGGTAAAACCGCCTCTTTCGTATTGCCTATGCTCACTCTCCTTGAAAAAGGTCGTGCAAGAGCACGAATGCCCCGTACACTCATCTTAGAACCAACAAGAGAAATTGCAGCTCAAGTTGAAGAAAATTTCGATAAATACGGAATAAATCATCGTTTAAATGTTGCTCTTTTGATTGGTGGAGTTTCTTTTGAACTCCAAGATCGCAAACTTGAACGGGGAGCTGATGTTCTTATAGCAACACCAGGGCGCCTTCTTGATCATTGCGAGCGCGGTAAACTACTCCTGATGGGCGTTGAAATCCTTGTGATTGATGAAGCTGATCGCATGTTGGATATGGGCTTTATTCCTGATATTGAACGTATCTGTAAGCTAACCCCTTTTACGCGTCAAACTTTGTTCTTTTCTGCAACAATGGCGCCAGAAATTACAAAACTAACGAAACAATTTTTACATTCTCCCGTATCTGTTGAAGTTACAAAAGCTTCCTCAACAGCTACCACAATTACACAACGGCTTGTCAAATCTGGAAATAAATCATGGGATAAAAGAGCGGTTTTACGAGAGCTTATCCAAAATGAAGGTGCAGAGCTTCAAAATGCAATCATTTTCTGTAATCGAAAGAGAGATATTTCTGAACTTTTTAGATCGCTCATCAAACATAACTTTAATGTAGGGGCACTTCATGGAGATATGGACCAATATTCGCGCATGAACACCCTAGCTGATTTTAAAAATAATAAACTTACACTTCTTGTTGCTTCTGATGTTGCTGCCCGTGGACTCGATATTCCAGCTGTAAGTCATGTATTTAACTATGATGTTCCTACACATGCTGAAGACTATATCCATCGAATTGGTCGTACAGGGCGTGCAAATCGTAGCGGAAAAGCCTTTACAATCGTTACAAAAGCTGATCAAAAATATATCAATGCCATCGAGGAAATGAGTAATGAAAAAATTGAATGGCTCAATGGAGATCTCTCAACTTTAATAGCCGATGATCAAACAGAAGATATTGTTGTAAAGAAAAAATCTTCAAAACCATCAAAGAAAACTACTCCAAAAGAGACTGTTGCTCACACTAAAAAATCTGTAGAAGAGAATAAAACAGAATATATCAAAAATGCAAATAATAAGGAGAAGCCATCTGAGCAACAACGCTCACGAAAAAATAAGAATTACACACCTATTGGATTTGGTGATGATATTCCTGCTTTCATGCTTATAAAAACGTGTAAATAAACCCGTTCTCTACTCTCTTTTAGAGTGAAATGAACGAAATACTTTTAAAAAATCCGCTCTTATTTCCTAGAGAGCCTTTCCGTTACCTTTTCACGCCCTAAAAGCTGCAAAATTTTTCCCATTTCAGGTCCATGATCCATGCCCGTAAGTGCCTGACGTAATGGCATAAATAAAGCTTTTCCTTTTCGACCTGTTTTTTCTTTTAATGCTGTTGTCCAAATTTTCCAACTTTCCTCATTCAAAGCACCTTCAGGTAAGAAATCGAGTGATTGGTGCACAAAAGCACGATCCTCTAGTGCTACTGTATCAAAATTCTGTTCATCATGAATGATTTTCCACCAAAAAACAGCATCATTGACTTTATTAATATTGCTTCTTATCGCGTTCCAGAAATATTCCGCCTTATCTCCCTCAATAGAAAGTTTTTTAAGGCGCATTTTTACTTCCTCATAGGTTAACTCATGGACAAGATGACTATTCAAAGCAAGAAGATCAGCAATATCAAATTTTGCAACGGATCTTGACGTATCTTGGAGATTAAAATGCTCTAAAAGCGCAGCTTGATTGGGATAGGGATGCACATTTTGCGATGTCCCAATCAAAACGGCAAGGCATTGAACAGCTATAGATTCAAATCCTTCTTCCCGTAGAGAACGAATAGAAAGATCATTATTACGTTTTGAAAATCCTTTTCCTAAAACTGTCGCCAATAAATTGGTATGAGCAAAAACCGGTAATTCTGCATTAAGAGCTTTAAAAAGAGCAATTTGAGCGCCTGTATTTGTAATATGATCATCCCCACGAATAATATGCGTAATAGCCATATCTACATCATCAACAATAGACGGCAATGTATAAAGATAGGTTCCATCTTCACGAATAAGAACAGGATCTGAAAGAGAAGCTAAATCAATCGTCTGCTTTCCCTTTATTGCATCATTCCAGCAAACTTCTGTTCGCTTTGTGTGTAAAGGATCACTTTCAAAATTAGGAAGAAGAAAACGCCAATGGGGTTTACGACCTTGTGATTCAAAGTTTTTTCTCTCTTCTGTTGTCAACTTCAATGCTGCACGGTCATAAACAGGAGGCAATTTGCGTGAAAGCTGGATTTTACGACGCCGCTCTAATTCCTCTGTTGTCTCATAACAAGGATAAAGAAGGCCACGTTGTTTGAGAATTTCTGCCACTTCATCATATCGATTAAATCGCTTGGATTGGTAATAAATTGCATCTGGTTGAATACCAAGCCATTCAAGGTCAACAGCAATAGCATCGATATATTCTTGTTTAGAACGTTCAATATCTGTATCATCATAGCGTAAAATAAATTCTCCCTTATACGCTTGCGCATAAAGCCAGTTGAAAAGCGCAATACGGATATTGCCAATATGAATATAACCTGTTGGAGAGGGAGCAAAACGAACTTTAACCATAAAATAATACTCAATTTTTATCGCGAAAATGATTGACTATAGGATAGCGACGATCGCGTCCGAAATTTTTGTAACTGATTTTTACACCAGGCGCAGATTGACGCCTTTTATATTCGGCACCATAAAGAAGCTGTTCAACTTTCGCAACAGTTTCTCGTGAATGTCCACGTTTAACAATATCACAAATACTCATGTCATTTTCTACAAGATATTGTAATATATCATCTAAAATAGGATAAGGCGGAAGAGAATCTTCATCTTTTTGATTTTCCCGCAGCTCTGCAGAGGGTGCTTTTTCTATAATATTGGATGGAATGATCATTCCTTCTGGTCCTCTCAAATTGTGCAAGTGATTTTTATTGCGCCACTCCGCTAATGCATAAACCTGCATTTTATAAATATCTTTAAGAGGATTAAACCCGCCATTCATATCCCCATACAGTGTTGCATATCCCACAGCCATTTCTGACTTATTGCCTGTCGTTACCACCATTGAGCCGAATTTATTTGAAAGCGCCATTAAAAGTGTACCGCGTATACGACTTTGAAGATTTTCCTCTGTGACGTCAGAGGGTAACCCTGAAAAAACAGATGCCATTGTCTTTAAAAAAGCCTCAACAGGTTGTGCAATCGGTATGATTTCATAACGACATCCCAAAAGATCAGCACATTCTTTGGCATCTTTTAATGATTCTTGCGAAGTATAATGATAGGGCATCATAATGGTGCGAACCCTCTCAGCACCAAGAGCATCCACCGCCATTGCCGTACACAGGGCTGAATCAATTCCTCCTGAAAGACCAAGAATAACATCCTTAAAGCCGTTTTTATTAACGTAATCTTTCAACCCCAAAACACAAGCTTGATAATCAGCCGCTAATCCATTGAGAAGACTTTCATTAGGACCTGAAATACAGTGCCATCCCGTCGTTGTTTTTTGCCAATGGCTTAAAGCAATATGGCTATCAAAGTGTTTCATTTGAAATATCTTTTTGCCTTGTCCATTCAAGGCAAAAGACCCACCATCAAAAACGAGCTCATCTTGACCACCTACTTGATTAGCGTAGATAATTGGCACTCCAGATTGTAGAGCCTGTGTATGAACAACGTCTATACGTTTTAATGTTTTATTACGATAATAAGGAGATCCGTTAAGGACAAGAATAATTTCCGCTCCTTTATCTTTAAGCTCTGTACTAAGAGAGGAATCATTCCAAAGATCCTCACAAATGACTATTCCTAATTTAATTCCATGATAGACAATAGGCTGAGGACGTGGACCTGAAGAAAATAAACGCTTTTCATCAAATTCAGCATAATTAGGTAAATCAAACTTCAAACATTCGGCAATGACTCTCCCTTCATCAAGAACCATGACAGCGTTGTAAATATTACCATTGCGCCTTAATGGAAGACCAATGACAATTCCTGGTCCGCCTACGGTTATCTTTGCTAATTTCTCAACAGTCTCTTCACATGTTTTTGTAAAAGCAGGTTTTAGAACAAGATCTTCCGGCGGATAAGCACTTATAAAAAGTTCCGTGAATAAAACAAGATCAGCCCCCTCTTCTTTGGCCTTTTGATGCGCCATGACAGCTAAAGAAAAATTCCCCTCAATATCACCGACAATAGGATTTAATTGGGCAATTGATACCCGAAAATCATTTTTCATAAGCCTTTGTATCATTTCATCAGTTTAGCAACCACAACTTTATTCTTCATCATCGGAAACATCATTTTTTAAAATTCTTTTCTGCCATAATGACCTAAAAATATTAGGCAAATTTTTGCCTACCCCCCAGCAGCAATTGCTAACGATTCAGTCACGCGATTTTTTTTAAGGAGTTCAGCAACAAGAAAAGCCAATTCTAACGCTTGATCTGCATTTAACCGTGGATCACATTGCGTATGATAACGATCAGATAAATCGTCCACAGAAATGGCGTGCGCCCCTCCTGTACATTCAGTAACATCACGACCTGTCATCTCAATATGAATGCCTCCTGGATAAGTTCCTTCTCCACGATGCACTGCAAAAAAATTCTCTACTTCTTTTAAAACATAATCAAAAGGACGCGTCTTATAACCATTGGCAGTAATTGTATTGCCATGCATTGGATCACATGACCATATAACCGCACGCTTCTCGCGTTCAACAGCACGGATGAGTTTAGGCAGATAACTTTCAACTTTATCATAACCAAAGCGCGTAATGAGAGTAAGCCGCCCCAACTCGTTTTCAGGATTTAAAATATCAATTAATTTTAAAAGCTCATCAGGTTCAATGGAAGGACCACATTTTAATCCTATAGGATTCTTAATGCCGCGACAATATTCAACGTGAGCATGGTCAATCTGACGCGTACGGTCACCAATCCATAACATATGACCAGATGTTGCATACCAATTTCCTGAAGTTGAATCAATCCGAGTCAAAGCCTCTTCATAACCAAGCAACAGTGCTTCATGACTGGTATAAAAAGATGTTTCACGCAATGAAGAATGTGTTTTGGATGTAATCCCTATAGAACGCATAAAATCAATTGCTTCAGAAATACGCTCTGCCAATAATTCATAACGTTCTCCCTGCGGACTGTTAGAAACAAAACTCAACATCCATGTGTGAACATTTTCTAAATTAGCATAGCCACCTTGTGAAAAAGCACGCAATAGATTAAGTGTTGCCGCAGATTGGCGATAAGCCATAGACATCCGTTGCGGATCTGGAATACGAGAACCGGCTTCAAATTCAATGCCATTAATAATATCCCCACGATAAGCAGGAAATTCAACTCCCTCTTTTCTTTCAATATCAGAAGAGCGAGGCTTTGCAAATTGACCAGCAATACGACCAATTTTAACAACCGGTTTAGAACTACCAAAGGTCAAAACAATCGCCATTTGCAAAAATACACGAAAAAAATCACGAATATTATCAGCTTCATGTTCTGCAAAGCTTTCGGCACAATCACCACCTTGCAATAAAAAAGCTTGGCCTTTCGCAACGGCTGCTAATTCATTTTTTAAATCACGTGCTTCACCGGCAAAAACTAAAGGAGGATACCTTCTCAGTTTTCGCTCAACATCTTCTAACATAGACTTATCCGGATAAGTCGGAACTTGTTTAATTGGCCTTGTTCTCCAAGTGTCAGGCGCCCATTCTTTTATCATTACACTCTCTCTAAAGATTAATCTTACAGATTAGCATATCAAAAGCTTTTTACCGCAATATATGCTGTTTAACTTTCTATTTTCTTCCCATTTTCATATATATAACTTGGTTTATACATCGTTACTAATTCTTCTGCCATCGTTGGATGCACTGCCATCGTCTCATCAAAGATATCCTTCGTCAGCTTACCCTTGAGAGATATCCCTATAAGCTGAGCCATCTCACCAGCATTTTCCCCTAAAATATGAGCGCCCACAACAATACGGCTTTCACCATCAACAATGAGTTTCATAAGCATTTTCTCTGAACTACCAGAAAGAATATTACGCATAGGACGAAAAACTGTACGATAAATTTCAAGACGCTTATAACGCTTTACCGCCTCCTCTTCTGAAAGACCAACCGTTCCAATCTCTGGCTGTGAAAAAACTGCTGTTGTAATTAAATCATAATCAGGTGTTGTTGGAATATTTTCAAATGCTGTCTTAACAAAACACATTGCATCATGAATCGCAACGGGTGTTAATTGAATATGACCTGTTACATCACCAACAGCCCAAATATGGGGGATATTTGTTGTCATTTTCTCATCAACAACAACTGCACCAAATTCATTCACCTTAACACCTGCCCGCTCAAGTCTTAAACCCGTTGTATTTGGTACACGCCCCGTAGCCAACATAATCTGATCGGCTCTGATTATTTTCCCATTTGATAAAACAACTTCATAACAATTTTCTGCAGCCTGCACTTTAGAAATTGTTATGCCATAGAGAATAGAAATCCCTTTTTCAATCATTGCATCGCTGAGCAATTGCCGCAAATCATGATCAAAATTACGAAGGATTAAATCACCACGATGAAGGAGTGTTGTTTTTACACCTAATTCATGAAAAATATTAGCAAATTCAACACCAATATACCCTCCACCAACAATCACTATTGATTTTGGGAGTTGATTAAGGTCAAAAATCTCATTAGAAGTAAGGCAAAATTCACCGCCTTCTATGGACGTATTTGGTGCAAGTTTTGCCCCTGTTGCAATCAAAATTTTTTCTGCACTTACCCGCTCACCCGTGGCAGAAAGCTCTAATGTGTGATCATCTATAAAAGTAGCACGACTTTCATAAATATGCACATTGTTATTTTCTAATCCCTTACGATACAACCCTTCTAACCTTGATATTTCTTTATTTTTAGCTGCAACCAACTTTTCCCAGCTAAAAATTGGATCCGCATATTCCCACCCAAAACCAACACTTTTCTTAAATTCTTTTACATATTGTGATGCATAAACATAAAGTTTTTTGGGAACGCAACCACGAATAACACAAGTGCCCCCTATACGATATTCCTCTGCTATAGCGACCCGCTTGCCAAGACCTCCAGCAAGCCGTGCTGCACGCACTCCACCAGAACCACTTCCAATAACAAATAAATCAAAGTCAAAAGAGCCCACGAATTATTCCTTCTTATACATCTGCAAGAGTAGGCTAAGATCTTTTATTATCAAATGAAAGTCTTTTTTTTGAAGAAGCCTTTTTTATAAAGCAGTATTCTAAAAAGACTTATTCTCATTAAAATATTTAAAACGGCGGGAAAACCGCCGCTATTAAAAAAATCAGAAATTGCCTATTGTTGTCATGATATCGATCAAGCTATTTTTTATTTTCTGAAGATTCTGATTTTATAGGCATATTTGTAGGCATAGTAGAATTATTCAAATTAAGTGTTTCAGACATCTCTTTTTTCACATTTTCTACAAGATCCCGCATAAGAGCAGTACGCCATATATCAAATGCTGAATAAGAATCACGTGCAATATTGGGGACTTCTGTCAAAAACTTTTTACCGGTATCAGAATTATAAAATGTTGTTATCGCATCAAGCTCTTTTTGAGTAAAATATTTTGCATATACATGAGCAATCTCTTTTTCTAGATCAGAGCGCCTTTTAATTAAAGCAAGCGCCTGCTTATCAACAATATCAGAAATAGCTGTTGCCAAATTCGGATCATCGCTAATCAGTTCATTTTTGAAATCATGGACCGCATTTGGTAAAAAGCTATCAAATTGATCCGTTGCATGAATAGCTCTGATTGCCTTTCGCGCTGAATCTAAATGTTGATCACTCACACCTTGTGCATAAGCCATGCCAACATTCACAACAAAAATAGCAATTGCACTAAAATATACGACAAAACGCTGAAAAGAAAATATTATTTTCATTTAATGATTACCCCGATCGCTAATTATAATTTTAATTCGTTATTCTACCTAAAATCTTTAAGACCCTTTTTTACTGTGCTAACATATCATCATGTAAATGCCTTTTCTAAAAATCAAACGGTTCTAAAACTTTTATTTGACCATCAGCCATAGCGACAATTGCACGTGAAGCCAACCCCAAAAAAAGGCCATGCTCAACAACACCAGGAATAGCAAGAAGTGCATCTGATAATGGTTTTGGTTGCAAAATGCAGCCCCAAAATGCATCAAGAATAAAATGGCCACCATCTGTTTCAAAAGGATTTTTTCCATTCATTCGCAATGCAATTTTTCCAGAAAGCCCTAAATCATCAGCGACTTTTTCAATGGCTCTGCATGTTGTGTGGATACCAAATGGATTAACTTCAATTGGTAGTGCAAAAGCACCAAGTCTTTTTACCACCTTTGTTTCATCCGCAATGACAAGCATTGCACGAGATGCCGACGCTACAATTTTTTCATACAACAATGCTCCCCCTCCCCCTTTAATGAGCATCATCTCAGGACCAATTTCATCTGCTCCGTCAATATCAAGATCCAGCTCAGGTATTTGTTCTAAAGTGCTAACAGGCACTCCAAACTTATGACAGAGTTGTTCAGAATATTTTGAAGTAGCAACACCAGTCACCCGCAAACCATCCGCAACACGCTCACCTAGAAGACGAATAAATTCATTGACTGTCGAACCAGATCCGATACCAAGCCGCATACCATCTTCAACAAACTCAAGCGCTTTAATAGCTGCCATTTTTTTTAACTGCTGAACATTCATGAATGACTTTGCCTTCTATCCGTATAAGCAGCATTTATCACCCCTATTACCACCGATAATAATGATAATAAAAGATAACCTCTTGACGCAATCTATTTAAATTGACCATCATCTCTTGCTTGAAGAGATGTTACTCGTTATAGAAATATATGATAAGAATAAAATAGAATAATCAACAATTATCTTTTTTATTTCTTTGAGAATATTTGTTAGCATTTTTCTCATTCAATAAGAATTTTTGATTTATTTTGTGCTATCAATAGGATGCACAAAGATGCACATATCAATTTTTTTGAAAAAATTAAAATGATCAGATATAAAAAATCATCCATTTCTAGAAAACTGTAGATTATTATCTCATTTCAATAACGTTGATAAACTTACCAATTTAAATACCGTAAAATATTATGAGAAAAGTCTTCTGTTATTTTTTGTTTTGTCATTATCCAAATGTGAAGCAAAATATGACTGATTATATGTTTTTATGAATGCTGTCTGTGCATATTCCATGGTCTATGAAACCCTAGCGAAGACCAAATAATATCTCCACCTTTGGTCATCATAACGCTTCCTCGTGATAACAATTGTTGAGGTATAAATACCATTTTTGCCTTCTTGTAACAAGTTGGATTATGCATCACAAATGTCTGAATGAGAATATCTGCCTCTACACATTGATCTGTTTCTCTCTGTAAAACGATCACTTTTAATCCATTATCCAATAAAGATGTACATACATGATAATCACAAATAAATTGTCCGTGCAACGAAGGACCATATTTTGTTGGTTTAATCGTTTCATTCACACGAAATGACTTTTTCCATATGGATGTCGTGAACTTAGAAATATGGTAACGATCAATATATAATTTTTTATCATGAATAACGCCCACGAGGCGCATATTATCTGCTATAATCAGTTGTACAGGTGAATGCAATACACAAATAGAAATACCTGCCAAAATAAACAAACTAAAAAAGAGCCGGATGGGTGTTTTGCAAAAAGTCAGTCCAACCAAGCCTATACTCAATAAAACTAACGCTGATAACGGCATAAAACCAGGATTCAAATCAGGAGAAATAGCCTTGATAGCATGTGCAATCTTTATTACAAGATCAACTCCAAAACCCATAATTTGAAGAGGAAGCCATTCGAATCCTCCTAACATTGCAAGAACTGCGATTAATCCAAAGGGAATGACAAAAATTGAGATGACAGGCAAAGCAAAAGCATTACTGATAATGCTCAACGATGCCATATTAGAAAAATGATAAGCAGCATAAATTCCACTTGCACTCCCTGCAACAAAGGAAGAAGCACATGTTGAAAGCATCGATAAGAAAACAAAATTTATCACTCCTCCTCCAACATAAGAGGGAGTTGTTTTTCTTTTACGAAAAAATGACCTTCCACTCCACCAATCAAAAAAAGCGATCAAAGCAGCAGTCGCAGAAAAAGACATTTGAAAGCTAGGACCTAATATTTCATGGGGTGTCATCGCTAGAGTTATCAACCCTGCAATGG
Source organism: Bartonella sp. AA9NXGY (assembly GCF_042196845.1). Lineage (NCBI taxonomy): Bacteria > Pseudomonadati > Pseudomonadota > Alphaproteobacteria > Hyphomicrobiales > Bartonellaceae > Bartonella > Bartonella sp. AA9NXGY. The sequence goes on along the minus strand of NZ_JBHIRB010000010.1, from coordinate 47,241 downwards.
AAAAATTACGCATTGTTATAGCAGAGCGATTACACAATATAGCAACCAACATAACAGCAATCATCACAAAACTTCTTTGCGCTGATATTGCTAAGCCCGACAATAACAAATAAAAAGCTGTTATCATAAAAGCAACGATAGCAGCAAATTTTTTACTGGAATAATAGGAAGAAAAAACTGGAAAAAATGCTAAAAAACTACGGATACTCAAAAGAACTATGCCGCTTAACAACGCCATATGTAAACCTGATATTGATAAAATATGAGCTAATCCAGCTGTACGTAATGCTTCATTTGTCTCATTTGAAATACCAGCACGCTGCCCTGTTATGAGGGCAGCTGCAACACTCCCCTTTTCTCCTTCAAGGGCTATACGGATTCTTTGTGTCATCTTCGTGCGTAAATTTTCAATTTTCTGTAGAATGATAGCGAATATTCCATCAGGCTGCGAAACGGATATTTTTCTTGGTTTTCCTAAATAAACGCCTTGTGCTCCAATTCTTTTAAAATAATTATGAAAACTAAAATCGTAGCCTCCTGGACGCACCGGCCCAGAGAATGCACGAATCTTAACTTTTCCATGCAATCCATCACCAATCGCTAAGCCAGATGGCAAATATCTTGCCGATAAACGAACACGATGAAGACTATGGCGTAATACGGGATTTTCTGTATTCAAAATATCCAAAACTAAACGAAATCCTCCTTTGGCACCTGACTCAATAGAAACAATTCTTCCCGTCAATGTAGTGACAATGTCACTGCTTAGCATGGGTGTTGCAATACGCCACGTTTCTATTTTTGCCGCTAAAGCACCCAATATAATACAAAACAGAAACCCCACGGGAATCGATATTTTTCGATAAAAACGTGCTACATAGAATATTCCCAGAAAAATACTGACCAACGCCCCCAATTGTCCCCAACTTGGTTCCCACTCTAAATGAAAATAGAAAATGATTCCTAGGGCAAAAAAGACTAAAATCAGCGAAAAAAGGATACCAAAAGAAACTTCTTTATTAATACAATCTTCTAACCATTTGCGAAAAAAAATGATTACTTCTTTTAAGAGTGTCAATAAAAAAAGTTTTTGTTGATTATAGCTACTGTTCTTTGCATCATCATACCTAGAAAAAACACTCTGCCCTATCTGACATGGCTTTTTTCTTTCTGTAACAGATTTTTCGGATAAACCCTCTTTACTTTTATAAAACATCAGTCCCCCACTTTAACTCGCAATACGGCTATTGCACGCCCCATCACTTATGCTAACATGACTTTTCTATAAAATTCCATAAGTAATATCTTAGTTTAAAGGAAAATATTCGTGTCTGTTATTACTCGTTTTGCCCCTTCACCCACTGGCTTCCTTCACATTGGTGGTGCTCGTACTGCTCTTTTTAATTGGCTTTATGCAAAACATACCGGTGGAAAAATGCTTTTACGAATTGAAGATACAGACCGAGAGCGTTCAACCGAAGCAGCTGTAAAAGCCATTATAGATGGCTTGCACTGGATGGGTCTTAGTTATGATGGCGCCCCTATTTCGCAATTCGAACGAGCAGAACGTCACCGCCAAATCGCTGAACAGTTGGTCAAGAATGGCAAAGCATATTATTGTTATGCTTCACCTGAGGAGTTAGCTGAAATGCGTGAAAAAGCCCGTTCAGAAGGGCGCCCACCACGTTATGATGGACGTTGGCGTGACCGTGATAGTTCTGAAGCTCCTAAAGGTGTTAAGCCTGTTATTCGCATCAAAGCCCCTCAAGATGGAGAAACGATTGTACATGATCGTGTTCAAGGTGATGTCCGTTTTCCTAATAAAGATCTCGATGACTTCATTATTTTGCGTTCTGATGGTTCGCCTACCTATATGCATGCTGTTGTCGTTGATGATCATGATATGGGCATCACACATATTATACGTGGTGACGATCATCTTACCAACGCAGCCCGACAAACGATTATCTTTAAAGCAATGGGATGGGACATTCCTGTTATGGCCCATATTCCTCTTATCCATGGTGAAAACGGTGCAAAATTATCAAAGCGACATGGTGCGCTCGGTGTTGATGCCTACCGAACAATGGGATATCTTCCTGCTGCTTTGCGCAATTACCTTGTCCGTTTAGGTTGGAGTCATGGTGATGACGAACTGATGTCACTTAAAGATATGATTTCTTGGTTTGATATTGAGGATATTAACAAAGGTGCTGCTCGTTTTGATCTCAAAAAGCTCGATTCCATCAACGGACACTATATGCGTATGAGTAATGATCAAGAACTTTTTGATGCCGCTCTTAATATTCTACCAGAAACCGATAGGGGAGCACAAATTATTGAAAGACTTGATGAAAAACGCCGTGTTCAATTTTTAAAAGCAATCCCGCATTTGAAAGAACGTTCAAAAACACTGTGCGAACTGATTGACAATGCCTCCTTCATTTTTACGCAACGACCTTTACAACTTGATGAAAAAGCTCAAATGCTCTTAGATAAAAATGGACGAACCATTTTAAACGGTCTTTATCTTGCTCTGAAAGCTTGCCCCTCTTGGGATACAAAAACTCTAGATGAAACACTTCGCTCTTTTGTCCAAACACAGAATCTCAAATTTGGATCTATCGCCCAACCACTTCGCGCAGCTCTTACAGGATGTGCAACATCACCAGGTGTTTTGGATATTCTTATTTTATTAGGACGCAATGAATCTCTTCATCGCATCAAGGACCAACTTATCACAACAATATGCCCATGATGTGCACTGAGTATATTTCCTCAAATAAGGATCTATACAGATATCTCAACGCGCCCTAAAAGAGTTTTTTATGTTATATCATTGAAATACATTTCTTATTGAGTAATAATGATCAATAAGGAAATATTTTTAGATTGCATGTACTCACTTTTAGAGGCAATCTACCCTTAAATAAGTAAGAAAAGCTTCAGTTATACATCCCCCACTCTGATGAAGCAGAGTCTTAATTTTTAGAAGTGAAGGATCTGAAAGGAATACCGAATGTCTGAGAATAACGCATATATTATTGTGAATGATAAAAAAGTAGAGCTTCCCTTGCGTAAAGGCACGAGTGGACCTGAAGTCATTGAAATTGCTTCTCTCTATAAAAAAACCGATATTTTTACTTATGATCCTGGTTTTACTTCAACAGCTTCTTGTGAATCAAAAATTACTTATATCGATGGTGATAAAGGCATATTGCTTTATCGTGGTTATCCTATTGATCAATTGGCTGAAAAAGGAGACTTTCTCGAAAGTTGTTATCTTTTACTTTATGGTGAACTCCCAACACAGCAAGAAAAAAATGAATTTGATCGATGTATTATGCAGCATACCATGGTCCACGAACAATTTGCACGCTTCTTCCATGGCTTCCGTCGTGATTCTCATCCTATGGCCGTCATGGTTGCCTGCCTTGGCGCTATGTCTGCGTTCTATCACGACTCTATTGATATTACAGATCCTCACCAGAGAATGATTGCTTCTGTTCGTCTTATCTCAAAAGTTCCAACGCTTGCTGCTATGGCCTATAAATACAGTATTGGACAAGCATTTGTTTATCCACGTAATGATCTTAGTTATGCTGCAAATTTCCTCCATATGTGTTTTGCTGTTCCTTGTGAAGAATATAAAACAAACCCTGTGCTTGCTCGGGCGATGGATCAAATATTTACCCTTCATGCAGATCATGAACAAAATGCTTCTACATCTACGGTACGTCTTGCTGGATCCTCAGGTGCTAATCCGTTTGCCTGTATTGCAGCAGGTGTTGCATGCCTTTGGGGACCAGCACATGGTGGTGCCAATGAAGCATGCCTAAAAATGCTACAAGAAATAGGTTCTATTAAAAGAATTCCTGAATTTATTGCACGTGCAAAAGATAAAAATGATCCTTTCCGCCTTATGGGCTTTGGGCACCGTGTCTATAAAAATTATGATCCACGTGCAAAAATCATGCAAAAAACCTGTCATAAAGTTTTAAAAGAACTCAACATTCAAGATGACCCTCTTCTTGATATTGCAATAGAGCTTGAAAGAATTGCCTTAAGTGATGAATATTTTATTGAGAAAAAGCTTTATCCCAATGTTGATTTCTATTCCGGCATTACATTAAAAGCTCTAGGTTTTCCAACTGAAATGTTTACTGTCCTTTTTGCATTGGCGCGCAGTGTCGGGTGGGTGGCACAATGGAAAGAAATGATTGAAGACCCTGCACAAAAAATTGGTCGTCCTCGACAACTCTACACAGGCTATGCTATGCGTGACTATGTTCCTATAGATGAACGTGCAAATTAAAAAAAGAAATCAATAAAGCTTCAATTTACTGAAGCTTTATTGAGAGTAATCAAAAAACATCCTTTAAAAATTTTTATAAAACGTGATTTTAAAACTCTTTCTACAGAGATAACATCATCATAAAAATTTACTAAAAAATTCTAAGTTTTAGCTCTGTAAAGAAATTGAGAATACTCTTCTGCAAATTAGCCAAACATTTAGCAAAAAGAAATTGAAAATTTTACCTTATAATCCTCATTATCTTTAATGGAAATGTATTCCCTATCATTCCCCCATGTTTAAAAGCCTTATTACATATTAAAATCTAGCAATGTCAGAATTTTTCTTTCTATCTTCTTCAGATAAAATTGCAAAAAGCTTACATTAAGTGCTTCTCTAATTAGAATAAAAACACTTTTACATTTTGTCCTGTTAAAAGCTGAAATTTTCTTTGTATTTAAGTTGATAGTTTTTCTTTTAAAGATAAATTATTGATTTTTAAATAAAATTATTAAAAATCACCCTATAACCAATAAGAGGTGACTTTCTTTCCTATATTTTTTATTCCCATACTTTATAAAAAGAAATTATTTTTTTGATAATGATATTCAGCATAATGATAGCAAAATGAACACAGATAAATTTTTTACATTGCTCCAAAAGAGCTTACAGATTATAAAAATTCATGATGGTTTCATATTTGCCAGCTTATCTAATAGGAGAACATAATGAAATTATTAGCAGGAGCTCTTATAATAAGCGCGACACTGTTTACCCTATCGGCCAATTCTCAAACGCTGAAAATTGCAAGCGATGCTTCTTATCCGCCATTTAGTTATATTGACTCAAATAACAAACTGCAAGGGTTTGATATTGATATATCTTATGCGCTTTGTAAAAAAATGAATGTTGAATGTACTATTGTCACACAAGACTTTGAGGGGATGATTCCCGGTCTTCTTGCCAAAAAATATGATGCTATCGTTTCTTCCCTTTCTCCTACAAAAGAGCGCTTACAAAAAATTGATTTTACAGATCCTTACTACAACACAGCACTCGCTGTTATCGTTACCAAAAATTCGGAAATTAAAGAAATCTCAACACAAGCCTTTAGAGGTAAAAACCTTGGTGTACAATCAAATACAACACAAGCTGCATATGCGGAAGATCATTATGCCTCTGAAGGAGTTAATATCAAACTTTATCCTACAGCAACAGAAGTTAATCGTGATCTTTTAAGCCATCGGCTTGATATCATCATCTTTGATAAATTAAAAGCATTAAATTGGCTTGAAAATGAAGGAAAAGACTGCTGTCTCCTCTTGGGAACTCTAGAAGAAACAAATTTTCCTATTGCAATTGCACTCCGTCAAAATAATAATGATCTTAAAAACAGTTTTAATAAAGCAATAGAAGAAATCCGCGCCGATGGAACCTATGAGAAAATTATGAGAAAATATTTTACTTTCGATATCAATTAGATAGTACTATGAATTAAAACTCAATCTGTATATTTAAGGGGTATCTTTAACTCTTTATTGAACATGCAGGTATAATTGGAAATTCGGCATTTTTATAAGAAAATTTACATTTATCAAAATAACTTTTAATTGCTCCTTGAGATCTAAATATTTTGTAGAATCTAATGACAACAATAAGGTTGTATTTTTACCGTATCAAAATCTAATTTTTTTATGTTCAAATTTAATAGCCTTATTTTCAAGAAAAATCCTCAGTTTTTACTCATGAAATGATTCAAATCAATCATTTCGTGAAAATTAAGCTATCATACAAGCAATAAGATATTTATTCTTTTTTTATCAATAATGCCCAACATAATGATCTAAAATAAACATCAATAAATTTTTGAATTGCTCCCAAAAAGCTTACAGATTATAAAAACATAATGATTTCATATTGCCCGCTTATCCAATAGGAGAACATCATGAAACTATTAGCAGGAGCTCTTATAATAAGCGCCGCACTATTCACCCAATTGGCTGATGCGAAAACATTAAAAATTGCGAGTGAAGGCACCTATCCTCCCTTCAGTTATATTGACTCAAATAATAAATTGCAGGGACTTGATATTGATATATCTTATGCACTTTGTAAAAAAATGAATGTTGAGTGTACTATTGTTACACAAGACTTCGAGGGAATGATCCCTGGACTTATTGCAAAAAAATATGATGCTATCATTGCTTCCCTCTCTCTCACACAAGAGCGTTTACAAAAAATTGACTTTACAGATCCTTACTACGATACAGCACTGGCTGTTATTGTTACCAAAGCTTCGGGAATTAAAGAAATCTCGACAAAAGACTTTAGAGGTAAAAATCTTGGTGTGCAATCAAATACAACACAAGCTTTCTATGCAGAAGATCATTTTGCCTCTGAAGAGGTGAAAATAAAACTCTATCCTTCCACAATAGAAGTGAATCGTGATCTTTTAAATCATCGACTTGATGTGATCATTGTTGATAAATTACAAGCATTAAATTGGCTTAAAAATGAAGGAAAAGATTGTTGTCTCCTCTTGGGAACTCTAGAAGAAACAAGATTTCCTGTTGCAATTGCAGTCCGTCAAAATAATAATGATCTTAAAAATAAGTTCAATGAAGCTATAAAAGAAATCCGTTTGGATGGAACTTATGAAAAGATTATGAGAAAATATTTTACAAGTGATGTTTATTAAATATCAATATGATATTTTAATGAAACCCGTTGGTTATTGCTAAAAAATATTATCTAACTCTTTCATGAGGAATATAAGAATGATTGAAAATTTAGCATTGCTATCATTTAGCAATGGTGGATGGGGAGCAGTTATACTTTCCAGTGCAGGAATGACTTTGTCATTGGCATTATGTTGTGGACTTCTAGGATTTCCTCTAGGGCTTCTCAATGCAGTGATGATTCGATCCAATATTAAGATGGCCAAAGCTATGGCACGCCTCTTTTCAACGATATTTCGTGGGCTACCAGAGCTTTTAACTTTGTTTTTAGTTTACTACGGATTACAAAGCCTTATTCAAAATTTATTTGACTATTTTAGTTTTGAAATCATGTTCAGTATCAATGCTTTTGTTGCTGGTGTTCTTGCCCTTAGTATGGTTCTTGCAGCTTTTTCTTGTGAAGTTTGGCTTGGAGCATTTAATATTTTTGATAAAGGTCAATATGAAGCAGCTAAAGCTTTAGGACTTTCACGGTCAACCACATTTTTTCGTATTGTCTTCCCTCAGCTCATCCGAAATGCCTTGCCAGGACTTTCTAATAATTGGCTTACTTTACTGAAAGATACATCCCTTGTTTCTACCATCGCGCTTGTTGACCTCATGAGACAAACGAATCTAGCTGTCGCTGCTACCAATAAACCCATGCTATTTTATTTTGTAGCATGCTTACTCTATTTGTTATTTTCAGCGGTTTTTACTGCAATCTTACGCCATTTGGAAACATACACTCAAATAGGCTATAAAAAGGTGCTAAGTCAATGATTCCTGAGTGGCTTTATTTTCTTTTTAATCCTGATCTTTTAAGTCATTATGGACCCAAATTTATTAATGGCTTTATTGTTACTGTTGAACTTGTTTCTATTTCTTGTTCTCTAGGCCTTTTTCTTGGTATGATTATCGCTTTTGCACGTCTATCAGAGAATACATTTTTACAATATTTTGCAAATGCTTATGTCTATTTTTTCCGTGGCTCTCCTTTATTAGCTCAACTCTTTCTTTTTTATTATGGGCTTGGTTCAATGAACAGTTTTTGGCAACAAGTGGGGCTATGGTGGTTTTTTCAAAACGCGTGGTATTGTTGTCTTTTTATTTTTACACTCAATTCTGCTGCCTATCAATCTGAGATCTTTAAAGGAAGTTTTCTATCCGTAACAACTGGACAACGCGAAGCATCAAAAGCTTTAGGTTTAAGCAACTCTGTCACATTTTTTAGAGTTATTCTTCCACAAGCAATGATTGTAGCATTACGCCCCTTAGGAAATGAGTTGATTTTAATGATTAAATCCAGTGCTGTTGCCTCACTTATTACTGTTTATGATTTAATGGGGGTTGCTAAACTCGCTTATTCACGGACTTTCGATTTTCAAGTTTACGTTTGGGCTGCTCTTATCTATCTCTTTATCGTTGAACTCATTCATCGTTTTATTGTTTTTATCGAGCAGCGCCTCACTCGATATTTACGGTAAATAAAATGATCATAAAAAACAGTATCAAATCAAAATGTTGAATTAATCAAGTTCTTCATCAATGAAAGAATAAAATAAGATGAATTTGAAAAATAATAAATCGATCTCTCCCAGTAAAAACCCTGTGATCTCTATCCAAAATCTAAATAAATGGTATGGAAACTTTCAGGTCCTACATGATATCAACTTTAATGTTCAAGCTGGTGAACATATCGTTATTTGTGGACCATCCGGATCAGGAAAATCAACGTTAATTCGTTGTATTAATCAATTAGAACAAGCACAAAAAGGTTCAATCTGTATCCATAACGTTGATATCCATACTGCACCTATACAACAGCAAAAAAATGTTCTTCGTAAGATAGGAATGGTCTTTCAGAACTTTAATTTATTTCCCCACATGAGCGTTATACAAAATTGTATTTTAGCACCTATGACCGTTCAAGGGCTTTCCAAACAACAAGCACAAGAACGGGCAATTCGTTACTTAACGCATGTTGGTATTGAAAAACACTGTGAAAAATATCCTTTACAACTTTCTGGTGGGCAACAACAACGTGTTGCGATTGCCCGTGCACTTTGTATGGAACCCGAAGTCATGCTTTTTGATGAACCAACCTCTGCTCTTGATCCAGAAAGTGTGGGAGAAGTTTTGGAAGTGATGGCTCGATTAGCCGATACAGGGATCACAATGCTTTGTGTTACCCATGAAATGGGCTTCGCACGTAAAGTCTCAGAAAGAATACTCTTTCTAGAAAATGGAAAAATTGTTGAAGATGCAGCCTCTGAAGAATTTTTTACCAATCCTAAAAGCCAACGTGCTTGTAATTTTCTTGCTAAAATTAAATATTAATCATTAAAATATTGCTTTATTTATACAATTTTATTCCTGCTTTTTAAAAGAGTGATAATTGTTTGTGCGCCAACAACCCCCGATGGTACTTCAGTTTTCATTTTCTGTTCTACCATCTCAAAGGAATCAAGTTGTGCCTGTCGCAATAAAGGATTAGCCAAAAGTTGTTCTACCTGTCTTGCTAACATGCCAGGACGGATTAATTCATTCAAATATTCCGAAACAATAGGCTTATCAGCAATAATATTTGGAAGAGCAGCACTCCATAACATCATTTTAGGAAAAATAAATAATTTAGAAAAGAAATCAAGTTTATAGCAAAGAACCATAGGAACTTTTGCTAAGGCTAATTCAAGTGAAACAGTTCCATGTGCAGCAAGAGCAACATTTGCTTGTGCAAAAGCACGCCATTTTTCATCTTCACCAACTACAATTTCTATCTTGCTTTTCCAGCCCTGCACAAAGTCCCGGATTCTATCTACCAAATGAGGTAAGGTTGGTAAAATAATACGTAAATGAGGAATACGTTGTACAAGAATCTCTACTGTTTCTCGAAAAATAGGCATTAAGGAACGAATTTCTGAATTGCGTGATCCTGGCAAAATAACTAATGTAGGCGATAATGTTTGTGTATCGATCAAATTTCTTTGTTCTAATTGGCTTTTTTTTTCTGACTGAACTCTCAAAAGGGGAGGATATGTCAAAAGACGATGTCCAACATAAGTCGTGGCAGGGCCTCCCAAATCTTGCATAATCTTTTCTTCAAAAGGAAAAACCGCTAAAACATGATCAACAAATCCACACATAGCTTTTGCACGCTCTGGCCTCCATGCCCAAACAGTCGGTGCAATATATTTAATGATAGGAATAGAAGGCGCTAAAGCACGTACCTTTTTTGCAATACGATGCGTGAAATCAGGACTATCAATAATAATTAAACAATCAGGTTGTTCTTGTGCAATAAATTTGGATAAATTGCGAATATGTAGCAACAACAATGGTAGTTTTTTCAACACCTCCTTTAAACCTATTAAAGCAATATCATGGGAATCAAAAAAGCTTTTTAAGCCTAATGCCTTTAAATGGCTCCCCCCAACACCAATCAAATGAATATTGCATCCTATCTGTTGTGATAAACAAGAAATTAGATCGGCCCCAAGTAAATCACCAGATTCCTCACCTGAAACCACTGCAATCTTTAAGAAACAATTATTCATGACCAAACTTTTCAAATGTCTCTATAAATAAAGAATATTTGTTGGCTTTTTCTATTGTTGTTTTCACTGATAATATTAGACTTCTATTTGCCTCCACCGCAACACCAGATAAACCACTCTTTGCAATATTCATTATTGTCGCGGGCCCAATTGATGGCAAATCAACGCGATTATCCTGTTGTGGTTTTGCGCATTTTACAAGAATGCCACCTTTAAGGGGAATTTGCCCTCTTTCTCGCATTTCACAAATACGCCACAACATATTATCAGTTCCCTCAGCGCCCTCTAGAGCAACCACCCTTCCTTGGACAACGACAACGGCTTGCCCGATATCTAATTGACCTAAAAGCTTTGCTGCTTCTACTGCTAAAAAAATATCTTTTTTCTCTTTTGGAGTAGCGCGCCGTACTGTTAAATTAAATTCTATGGGAGCTAAAAGATCTGGGACTATTTCGTGAGCACCGATAACACAAAAACCGTGTGCTTCAATAACCCGTATAAAAGCTTTTAATAACGCATCGTCTCCCCTCTTCAAAGCTCCGATTAACTTAGGAAGAGCTAAAAATGTTGTCCAGTCCAGTCGCAATTGTTTAAGAAGTGGACGCTTTTTTACACCACCTGCCAAAACAACATTATATACACCAGCCTCTTTTAAAATTTTAACGAGTCGTGCTAACTCTACAATTGATAGCTCGCAATGCTCATAGCGATAAAGAACAGAATCTGCCTCACCATGCAAAAGCACAAGAAAAGGATTTTCTCCATTCTTCTCAAGAGTCTGCGCAACAGTAATCGGTAGAACACCATTTCCTGCTATAATAGCAGTACGGCCGGAAAGAAAACTTCTGGCTCCCCAAATAGGCATTTTTAATCCTTATGTTCTTTTATTCTAACACCTTCAAATTTTGGTGTACAATAAAAACGCTTTCCTTCTTCTTTAATAAAATTAACAACTTCAGAAACAGACTGAGAAGAAGAATAGAAAGAAGCAACATCACTGACACGCTCTTTAAATGGTTTGCTATGATCAAAAAGCATAGCAACCGCATGACGGAGTGCATGAATATCTTGACGCTCAAGTCCTGCACGCTTCATGCCAATAATATTGAGTCCAGCAAGTTTTGCCTGCACACCAACAGCTGTTCCATAAGGTATCAGATCACCAACCAGTGCAGATACGCCGCCGATAAATGCATGATGTCCAACACGAACAAATTGATGAACAGCAGCACCACCACCAATAATCACATAATCACCAATAGTAACATGACCAGCAATCATTGCGTTATTGGCAAATGTTACATGATTGCCTACATAACAATCGTGAGCGATATGCGCATAACAAAAAAATTGGCAATTATCACCAACAACTGTCATTCCTACACTCGAATCGGAACCCCTATGCATTGTTACACCTTCACGAATCGTACAATTCTTACCAATAAAAAGAGTTGTAGCCCCTCCTTTATGTTTATTATTTTGCGGATCTGCCCCCAAAACGGCATGAGAAAATACTTTACTCTTGGCTCCTAACGTTGTCTTTCCCATTATTACAACATGACTTGTCAAACTACATTCATCACCAATAACAGCCTCTGAACTAATATGGCAAAATGGTCCAACGCGTACATTCTCACCAAGCTGCGCTCCCTTCTCCACAAGAGCAGTTGGATGGATTTTCGTACCGGACATTTTTTAATTCCCATCAAATATCGTTTATGCTTCTTCGACAATCATCGCAGCAATTTCTGCTTCAGCGACGCGAACATCTTCTACTTTTGCAACACATGAAAAACGTCTCATACCAGATCTTTTTTTCAAAAGCTGAACATGGATTTTTAGCTGATCACCAGGCATAACCGGCTTACGAAATTTCGCATTATCAACCGTCATAAGGTAAACTAAATTTGTTTGCTTATTGCCTAAATTTAAAAGTGCTATTGCTCCTGCCGTTTGTGCCATAGCTTCTAAAATCAAAACTCCAGGCATAACAGGCTTTGAGGGAAAATGTCCCATAAAATGTGGCTCGTTAATCGTTATATTTTTAATACCAATCGCTTCTTGTTCACCATCAATATCAACGATACGATCAATTAATAAAAATGGATAACGGTGCGGTAATATTGATAATAGTTTTTCAATATCGACAGCCTCTAAGTTTTTAGTTTTTTCACTGCTGATCATATCAGCGTTTCTCCTTTTTAACTTTTCCCATACTGCGCAATGCCGCTACTTCACGAAACCATTGTTTAAATGGTCGCGCTGGACTACCTCCCCATTTTTCGCCATCCGGAATGTCATTCATAACACCACTACGAGCAGCAATCTGAACAGATTTACCTATTATGATGTGATCCGCTACTCCCACACTTCCGCCAAGCTGAGACATATCCCCTATAGATGTACTTCCCGCAATGCCACATTGAGCGGCAATAAGACAATAGCGTCCAATTTTGACATTGTGGGCAATTTGTACAAGATTATCAATCTTGCTTCCTTCACCAATAACAGTATCTTGAAATGTTCCACGATCAATTGTCGTGTTCGCACCAACTTCTACACCATCCTCAATAATAACGCGACCAAGCTGTGGAATTTTCTCGATTCCAGAAACGCCCCCAACATAACCAAAACCATCTTGCCCAATGCAAACACCAGGATAAAGCTGAACCTTATCACCTATTATAGAACACTGAACTGTTACCTTAGGAGCAATATAGCAGTCACATCCAATACGGCAATTTTCACCGATAACAGCTGTGGATGAAATAAGAGTTCCTGCACCAATCTCAACATTTTTACCAATAACAGCTCCCGCTTCAATACACACATCATGTGCCAACTTAGCCGTTGGATGAATATGCGCATGCGATGAAATCCCCTTCTGCCCCAACCAAGGCATTGGCTTGACAGAATCTGGAAACAAAATACGACCAATCTGAGCAAAGTCACGCTGTGGTGTGGATGTCACCAAAATTGCCATAGTTTCGGGAACTTTAAAAACAATCTCATTCGTACACAAAACAGCAACAGCAGAACTGTCCAGTAAAGCATCAGAAAACTTCCGATGCTCTACAAAAACAAGCGAACCTTCCACAGCACTCTCAAGTGAAGAAAGAGTATTGATAACTTTATGAGAAAACTCTGGATTAAGAAGCTTTGCACCCGTCAACTCAGCAGCATTTGCAACTGTCAATCGTCGGGACGGCGTAAAAAAAAATGTATCCGCCATCAAAACACTTTCTCTCCCAGCTTAAGCTATTCTCTTCAAGTTTTTCCTTCTTAAAATCGCTCAAATCAGAACTTCGTAGAAATACCAAAGTTCAATTGTTGCACACGATCACCTTCCTGTTTCGTTATTGGCCAAGCATAATCAAAACGCAAAGGACCAAACGGAGAATCCCACATCAAACTCACACCTGCAGATGAACGCCAAGCACTTTTGGTATTGGTAACAGACGGTTCACCCTTAAAAACGGCTTTATAATTATTGCCATAAAGCGTGGCAATATCCGCAAATAAAGCACCGCGCAACCCAAATCCCTCAGGCACGACAGGGATAGGGAACTGTACTTCAGCAGTCGCATTCATATATGTCGTTCCCCCCAAGAAATAAACCTCACCCTTACTGGAAACCTGACGCGGACCTATTCCATTATATTTGAACCCTCGAATCATATCAGAATTTACTTTAAACATATCGAAAATACGAACACCATCTCGGCCCATTCCGTGGATATAACCACCCCCAAAGGAAAGCAAACCAACGATATCCTTCTGGTCAGAAAGAGTCTTGTACATCATCGCCTTACCCGTGGTCTTCAAGAACTTTGCACTCCCACCAAGCCCTGCATATTCCTGAAGCAGATGCACGTACCACCCATCATGGGGGGATCTCATATCATCAATCGTATTATAGGTGAAACCATAACTAATTGATGAACGTTTCCAAGGGCTGTGTTTTGCAGCTTGAACAATCGCACCAGAATATTTCCCATATAATTCTATTATGTCACTCTCTTTGTCAAAATCATACTCTCCGCCAAAATCATATTCTTCCTGCACATAAGAATAAGCTACATTAGCAGATAATTGATTATTAATAGGTAACGAAAACCGCAGCGATCCACCTGTCTGCCGTACATCATAGGCTTTATCAGCACGATAAGTACTACGAAAAACATCAACACCAGCAGATAAACGATACCCTAAGAAATAAGGATCAACAAATGATAAATTATAATTACGAGATTTTTCTTGCCCCGCACCTAATCCTAAACGAACATATTGACCACGTCCCCCAAGATTACGTTCAGTAACAGAAACTTCAAGTGACATACCAGGACTTGTTCCCCCTGTTGTATACCCTCCAGAAAGAGAGAGATCTCCTGTTGAAGCTTCAACGACATCTATTACCAAAACAACTTGGTCAGATTGATCTGTAGGAACCATTGAAATATTAACGGCTTTGAAGAAACCTAAACTTTCTAGACGACGTTTTGCCCGCTGTAATAAAGTTTGATTGTAAGCATCTCCTTCGTTTAAATCAATCTCACGGCGAATGACGTAATCACGCGTTTTCTCATTGCCACGTATATCAATACGTTGAATATAAGCACGTGTACCCCGTTCAATATTATATAAAATTGAAATTGTATGATTTGCTAAATTACGATTTCCCCGCGGTTCAACTTTAGCAAAAGCATATCCCGAATCAGCAACTTTGTTATTAATAGTTGCAACAGACTGTTCAATATCTTCTGCACTATAAACATTACCTGGCTGGGTTTTAAGCATCCTTTTCACAGATTGAACGTCAATTCCATCAACATCACTTTCAACCTGAATATCGCTAATTTTATAGAGCGCACCCTCATCAAGAACGAAAGAAATTTTATACGTATTGCTTGCTGCATCAAAAGTTGCTTTAGAAGAGACTACACGAAAATCCGCATAACCACGGTTATAATAAAAGCGACGTAAAGCTTCTTCATCAACAGCGAGGCGCTCTTCACTGTAAACATCACCTCCCAACAACTTCGAAAAAATTCCTGAAGTTTTTGTTGAAATCACATCACGCAAACGACGACTTCCAAAGACATTATTTCCCTTAAAAGTGATATCACCAATCTTTGTTTTTTTCCCTTCAACGACATTAAATACCACATTAACCCGCCCTTTTCCAAGGTTAATCGTTTGAACGTTAACAGTGATATTATTACGACCAAGAGTTTTATAAGCCTCACGAATTGTATTTATATCAGCAGAAAGCTTAGCAGAATTAAAAGGCTCATTCGGTTTTAAAGAAATAAACCGCTTAAGATCTGGGTCTTTAAAAGATTTATTTCCTTGAAACAATATTTGATTGACAACCTCATATTCTTTTACGAATACAACCAATTTATCACCCACCGGATTTATTTTAACATCATAAAATAAACCCAATTCGAAAAGATTCTTCACAGCACTATCAACATCACCACTGGAAACACCTTGCCCAACCTTAATCCCCATATTGTCTCGAATCGCCTGAGAACTTACAAACTTATTCCCACGAACCTCAATAGAGCGGACTACAGACGCTTGTATTTCTCCGACCGCAGCAATTGACATAAAAACCGTTGCTGGGGCAATCATCCCCATCTTTAACACCAATACAGATGCTGCATTTAAAAACTTTGAATTCGTAGTCATTGGCTTTTTTACCTTACTCTCGTTCCTTGGACATGATGCCTTAAAAGCTAACTGCCATAACAACCTTTTTACAGCGAGACTTTTCATTCCTTAATTACTCATTATAATGTACAACGCCACAACATTTTGTAGACATGGTAAACAACCTTCAATTTGTTTTTGCTATTATTACTTAATTTATAAAGCGTTTTCCATAATTTAATTAGCTAAACCAACAAAAATAATCATTAAAAAAGACAAAGATCATAAAAAGGAGAAGAATGAAAAAACCTAAACGAAAAACGATTCCCTGAATTTTAGCAGATATTTTCCTCCCAGTAATGACCTCAATGACATGCAATAAAAGATGCCCACCGTCAAGCGGTAGAATCGGAAAAAGGTTAATAAGCCCAACACTTATTGAAAGAAAAGCTGCCAAATTCAACAAAGAGATAAAACCTGTCTCGCTCACTTTCCAAGCAATTTTAACGGTTTTAGAAGGTCCACTTAGCCGACAACGATCCTCTTTGCCTCCTATTAAACGACTCATAAAAAGAACGGTTTGAGTGGCGATAAACACAGTACGGTCTGACGCTTTTCTTACAGCTGTTACAAAACCATAGCGAATATGTTTTATATAAGTTGGATCTAAACGTGCAGGATTATTTAAATCAACAGGAACACCTACACCTATCATAGCACTTCGTGTTCGATTACCAAATCCATCATCTCGCTCAACGACTTTCGGGGTAATCATCGTTGTAAAGACTCGCCCCATGCGTTCTATTTTAAACTCTATGGGTTCTCTTCCGTGAAAAGCTACATAATTCATCAAATCTTCAAAGCTTTCAACCCGTCGTCCATCCATTTCAACAAAACGATCACCTAATTCCAAACCGGATTGAAGAGCAGGGCTATCTTTTACCAAAGAACCAACAACGGGCTCAATGGCTACACGACCATAGATAAAGAAAAAAAATGTTAGAATAACAACAGTAAAAAGGGCATTAAAGAAAGGACCGGCAAAAACAGTTGCTGCTTTTTTCCAAGCATGCGCACTAACAAATGAACCATCAACAATCAGAGATGATTGGGATGATTCCGTATCGATTTTTTCCTCATCCCCAACAAATTTTACATAACCTCCTAAGGGGATAAGTGCTAAACGCCACTTCGTGCCATGCTTATCTGTATAACTCGCTATTTCTGGTCCAAATCCAAGCGAAAAAATTAACGCCTTAATACCACACCACCGACCAATGAGATAGTGCCCAAATTCGTGCACAAAAATGATAATCATAATGATGAAAAGAATACTCAAACTTCTTAAAAGAAAATCACCGATAGTGACGATATGATTTAAAAGTTCCAAACTATCTTCTCCCAATTAGATCATACTAAAAAGATTAAAAGGCGCATCCATATCAGACATAAATGAACCAATTAAATAAAGAAGAAAAGCTGCCCCTACCAATCCATCTATACGATCCATAAAACCACCATGTCCAGGCAATAAAGAACTAGAATCTTTAACAGAAAACCGTCTTTTGAGCCATGATTGCCCTAAATCACTCAATTGTGAAACAATTGACAAAACAAGTGTAAGGAGTGGCACAAAAAAACTGGCTAAATTTATATCAAAAAATCCAAAAGCGACCCATATACCACCGAAAACTCCGACAAATGTACCACCAAGTGCTCCTGACCATGTTTTATTAGGAGAAAATTGTGGTGCTAATTTAGGCCCCCCTAATGCACGTCCGATAAAATAGCCACCAATATCTGTTCCCCACACTATCGTAAATAAGAAAATAACAACTTGGAACCCCAACATTTCATGATCCCGTAGAAAGCATAAAGCAACAACAGGAAAAGATGCATATAAAAAACCAGAAAAAACCCAACCACTCTTTTTTATAGATATAATAGCTAACACTGTAGCTAAAATGATTAAAACACAAAAAATCAATGAAGCAGATACACTCAACACTAAAAAAAAGCCAAAAATTAAATAAAAGATACTTGCTAATATTTTTTGTAAAATACACCATTTCTCTTTAGTAATACTCATCCACTCATAAAGAACAAAACCGCCAATACACCATACAAATAAAAAAAAGAAGTTTCCTCCCAACCATGTTAGATACAACGCAATAATGCCAAAAACAAAAGCTGTCAGAATACGATAAACCAAATTAGACAAAACAACATCCAAACAATAAAAATAGAAAATACAAGCTCTAAAATTAACGCAAGAAAAACTCCCCTACGCAGTATTTTTATCTCATACCTGTATAATTTCTCTTATAATTTATCATAAATAATTCAGTCTACTAAGATAGCGCTTATGAGACTAATAATCAATGAAAACAGCTTCAAAAATCTTCGTCAAAATTATAAAATATTTTTTAATATTTTCTCAAATATAAAATGAAAAAGCAGTTACCTCTGCCCCACACAAATTAACTAATATAGGTTTCGTATAAAAACACTTTTCTATCAACTATTCGTCATTAAAAAACGAATTACGCCACATAACATCTGCTTGATCGATTATACTTACCATGTTTTATAATGAGAAATAAGAGAACGGTTAGGCTTGTTTTTTTGCATTATATTCTTTCCCCAACCTTCATCTTAGAATATTTGAATAATTTCTAACAATGCTTTCATTATGCATTTTAACAAAGACGTGCTCAACTAAAAAACCGCACCATGCTGTTAAATAGTATCTCCCAGCAAAGGGCATGATTTACCACGCAGACTAAAAAATAAAAACATCTGCCCTTTCAAATCAGTCTCTCCCATATCAAAATGATAGAATACCTTCCTGCATCACACCTTGCTACCACAGAGCACACCACTCCCTACAATTTCCCTAGAAACAATTTACAGGCTGGGAGTAAACATCCTTTTTCTAGTGACAAAATCGTCTTAAACGTGCATAATTTCAGATTCTTTTACGGCTAAAATTTTATCAATATCAGCAATAGTTTCATCTGTGAGTTTTTGAACTTTTTCAGACAAACTATGGGCTTCATCTTGTCCAATTTCACCATCTTTTTCTAACTTTTTCAAATTGTCCAGACCATCCCGACGAACATGACGTGTAGCAACACGCGCTTGCTCTGCATAGTGATGCGCAATTTTTACAAGTTCTTTACGGCGCTCTTCATTCAACTCAGGCAAAGGAATACGTAGATTCGTACCATCAGTTATGGGATTTAAACCAAGACCAGAATCGCGAATAGCGCGCTCTACAGCTCCGACCATCGTTTTATCCCATACAGAAACAGAAAGCATCCGAGGTTCAGGAACAGAAATATTAGCAACCTGATTTATATGCACAACAGAACCATAAGATTCAACGGTCAACGGCTCTAATAAGCTGGCCGATGCACGTCCAGTCCGTAAACCACCTAATTCATGTTTAAAAGCCGTAATGGCACCATCCATGCGACGTTTCAGATCATCCATAATCGATGTAACATTCATATTTCTGTCTCCTTCAATTGTCCTTTGAAGCTTACCCTTATTCCGATACTATTGTAAAGCGTCCTGTTCCATTCAAGACCTTAGCCAAACCGCCTTTTTCATGAATGGAGTACACAATAATCGGTACATTGTTCTCACGTGCTAAAGTGACCGCCGTTGAATCCATAACAGATAATCCCCATTGCAAAACTTCAACATGTGTTAATTGGTCAAAACGCTTAGCCGTAGGGTCTATTTTTGGATCTGCTGAATAAATACCATCAACTTGTGTTCCTTTAAGAAGGACATCTGCACCAATTTCTGCTGCACGTAAAGTAGCAGCAGAATCAGTGGTAAAAAATGGATTTCCTGTACCACCTGCAAAAATAACAACTTTTCCCTGATTCATATAAGCTATTGCTTTACGTTGCGAGAAACTTTCACAAATTTGTGGCATAGCAATCGCAGAGAGTACAACAGTTTCAACCCCTATTTTTGTCAAAGATGTTCGCAATGCTAAAGAGTTAATAGCAGTTGCAAGCATTCCCATATGATCACCTGTCACTCGGTCCCCACCATGCGAAGCAACAGCAACGCCACGAAAAATATTTCCCCCACCGATAACAACCGCAACTTCTATCCCCATTGTGCGCACTTCTGCAATATCAGCGGCAATACGGTCTACAACAGAAACATCAATGCCAAAATTCTGCCCTCCCATAAGAGCTTCACCAGAAGCCTTTAAAAGAATACGTTTATACGGAAGTGCTAATGCCATTAATAATCTCCCCAAAAGCCTATTTACTTTTTGCTTTTGACATCACGAAGGGCACCACTTTTTTCACGTGACGCCCTCTCAACAATTACATTGTTCCCCTCAGAGATTCTACAACCAACGATATGACTT
Organism: Bartonella sp. AA9NXGY; assembly: GCF_042196845.1. Taxonomy (NCBI): domain Bacteria; kingdom Pseudomonadati; phylum Pseudomonadota; class Alphaproteobacteria; order Hyphomicrobiales; family Bartonellaceae; genus Bartonella; species Bartonella sp. AA9NXGY. The sequence goes on along the minus strand of NZ_JBHIRB010000010.1, from coordinate 26,619 downwards.
TAAATCTCTGTTCAAGAGTTTGCAATAACTAGCCTTTTACAGCAGCAGCAACCTCTGCAGCAAAATCAGACTCCTCTTTTTCCACACCTTCACCTAATGCAAAACGAATAAAGCCTGTAATTTTTGCTGGAGCACCAATTGATTTCTCAGCATCCTTTAAAGCGGCCTCAACAGTTATATCAGGATTCATAACAAAAGCTTGAGAAAGCAAAACAACCTCTTCAAAAAACTTACGCATACGTCCTTCTACCATTTTTTCAATGATATTTTCAGGTTTTCCAGACTGACGTGCTTGATCTGAAAAAATTTCTTTTTCTCGCTCAACAGCAGCAGCATCAACATCTTGTGCTGTAAGTGCTAATGGATTGGTTGCCGCAATATGCATCGCGACCTGCCGACCAAAAGCAAGAGCAGCCTCTTTATTTCCTGTTGTTTCAATCGCAACCAAAACACCAAGTTTTCCAAGCCCATCAGCCACACTATTGTGTATATAAGTCGCAACAACACCATTCTCAACAGACAATTTAGCGGAACGACGAAATGTCATATTTTCGCCAATTGTACCAATTGCATCTTTAATCGTAAGCTCTACAGTCTTCTCAGAACCTGGATAAAGAGAAACAGAAACAGATTCAACATCCCCTAGCGTATCTAAGGCAGCAGTTGCTACTTTACGCACGATGTCTTGGAATCCATCATTGCGCGCAACAAAATCTGTTTCAGAATTAATCTCAACCAAAACTGCATGTGAATCTTTTGATACGACTCCGATTAATCCCTCAGCTGCTGTACGACCAGCCTTTTTATCTGCTTTAGCTATTCCTTTTTTACGAAGCCAATCAACAGCAGCTTCCATATCACCATTGGTCTCTGCTAGGGCGGCTTTACAGTCCATCATACCAGCGCCAGATAGTTCTCGAAGTTCTTTTACTTGTGCAGCAGTAATGCTCATATTTGCCTCTTTATTTTATAACAGTGAAAGCGTGCAAAATCCCTCTGCACGCCTATAACTTCTTCTTTAGACAATAAAAGTACCTTAATTAGGCATTTTATATTATTCAGAAACTTCTGAAACTGCATTTTCTTCCAAAATAGGCTCCACAGGTGCATCAACTTGAGCTCCTAAATCGATACCCATTGCTCCTTGCTGGCGTGCAATACCATCAAGAGCAGCACGGGCAAAAAGATCGCAATAAAGAGAAATTGCACGTGAAGCATCGTCATTACCTGGTATTGGATGTGTTACGTCATCGGGATCACAATTGGTATCAATAATAGCAATCACTGGAATACCTAAACGCTTTGCTTCTTGGAGTGCAATATTTTCTTTATTCGTATCGATAACAAAGATAAGATCTGGAACAGAACCCATATCTTTAATACCACCAAGCGCACGATTAAGCTTTTCACGATCACGTTCAAGATTTAAACGTTCCTTTTTAGTAAAGCCTTGCGCTTCAGCAGCAAGAATTTTGTCAAGCTTCCGCAAACGATGGATCGAATTGGAAATCGTTTTCCAGTTTGTGAGCATGCCGCCAAGCCAACGTGCATTAACGTAATACTGAGCGGAACGATTCGCCGCATCTGCGATAATGTCAGATGCTTGCCGTTTCGTACCAACAAAGAGAATACGACCACCACGCGCTACAGTATCTGAAACAAGTTTAAGTGCTTGGTGTAAAAGTGGAACGGTCTGAGCAAGGTCAATAATATGGATATTATTACGCTGGCCATAAATATAGGGAGTCATTTTGGGATTCCAGCGATGAGTCTGGTGACCAAAATGCACACCGGCTTCTAAAAGCTGGTGCATAGTAAAATCGGGTAGTGCCATAAATCTTATCCTTTCCGGTTCAACCTCCGCGGAAAAAGCAGGAAGACCTGCTACCGGCGGATGCTTGCTAGAAGTTTCTCACAGATCATTTGCAAACACCCAGACTCCGCGTGTGGAATAGCGCAAACATACTAATATTTGATTCTTTTTCAAGTTATTTTCTTTAATCATTTAATATTTGCATTTTCGCATTGATTAAGATCTTTTCCAAGTTCCAAGAATTCGAGACTGTTCAATTTTGCACGCACTGAAAAAGTTCCATAATCTATATGAAGATCACGCATGACACCATTCTCATGTAAGAGAAAACTGCTACGATAAACCGGCAAACCATCTTTATTTTCTCCATCATCAAAATAAGAAATTGTAACAGGCCAATATTCTTCTTCATCCAATTTTCTTACTTTTTCCGTTTCGCTATCAGATAAAAGCGTCTTCTTTTCCCCTATGACGATACTTTCTTTTATAACTTTATCTGCTTTATTTGTCCCATCAAATACAGTAACATTGTAAAAATGATCTCCTGCTTTTGCATGGCGGATAATATTTTTTAGTTGCATCATTGGAAATTCAGCCATTGCAAGCTTATACTCTTTTTCCTTTGGCTTTTTTAAGGTAACTGTGATACCATCTTGCGTACGCTCCGCAACCCCCTCGGCACGATGCACAACCTCTTCTCCCTCTTGATCTGTAATATTAAAACGAAATGTACGGCTGTCTCCTGTTTCATAACTCGTCGTCTGTTGATCCGTCAAACGTACTGGCATATCTTCAATGTGAACACGGCTAATGAAACGAAAACGTGTGCTATAGCCTTGGCATGCCGAACCAGTAAGCTCGTAAACCATTCGTCCTGACATCGCAGAAATTGTCATTTCATGAGAAACACTATCGAGATGAAAATCATAAATTGCTCGATGAGGCACAATAAAAATGCGCTCTTCAGCTCTCGCAGTACATAAAAAAACAATATATAAAATTATTATAAATAATGATCTAATCATTCCCAACTTCCGAACTTTATCCCCGTTGCATAACATCATACAATAAGGCAAAAAAGGTTAATTTCTCAATTAACCACACATTTTCTTAAATCAAAAAATAGATTATGCAATGAATATATTATAGAGCAGCTATGGAGTTAAAATTATGACCAATATGATTGAAAAAAACTTAGAAAAATTCGGAATCACTCTTCCTGAAGTAATCTCCCCCCTTGCCAATTACATCACCACTTCACAAAGTGGCAATCAACTCTTTATTTCTGGACAACTCCCTCTTATTAATGGAAAACCAATAGCCATCGGTAAAGTTGGTGCAACTGTGAATACCGAACAAGCCCAAAAAGCATCTGAAGCTTGCGCTCTCAATATTCTCGCGCAACTCAAGGCAACTCTGGGTGACTTAAATAAAATAAAACGTGTGGTCAAAATTACTGTTTTTGTGGCTGTAGATTCTCATTTTACCGATATTCCTTTTGTTGCCAATGGAGCTTCTAATTTATTCGTCAATATCCTTGGTGAAATTGGAAAACACGCCCGTTCTGCTATTGGTGTTGCCTCTCTTCCTATGGATGTTCCTGTAGAAGTTGAAGCCATCATAGAAATCTAAACCTTCATTAAGACAGTGCATTATCCTAAATATAACTGAAGTCAAAATACTTCTTTGTCTTACACTCTGATAAACCTTGCATTTTTTCGTTTTTAAATTAGAATCTTAAACTTACGATAAAAGGAAATATTTGTATGAAACAAGCTTATGACAATAACAATATTTTTGCTAAATTGATTCGCAATGAAATCCCTTCTGTTCGGGTCTACGAAGATGATGATGTTATTGGATTTATGGATATCATGCCACAGGCACCAGGTCATACGCTGGTCATTCCTAAAAAAGGCTCTAGAAACTTACTTGATGCAGATCCTGAAACATTATTTCCTGTTATTAAAGCTGTTCAAAAAATTGCAAATGCTGTCAAAAAAGCCTTTCAAGCAGATGGCATAACTGTCATGCAATTTAATGAAGCAGCTAGTCAACAAACCGTCTATCACCTTCATTTTCATATTATACCACGTATGGAGGGAATAGAGCTTACCCCTCATAATGATATGGTAACGCCTCCAGAAATACTTGAAGAGAATGCAAAAAAAATTCGTGCAGCTTTATAACACACTCTTAAGTTGTTGTGCTTTTTTTTCCTACACGTTTTTTTGTAAAGTTTTCCATTTTACTTTTCTTTGAACTTACAGATATATCGGAAGATGAAATTTCTAACTGTAAGCTTTCTTTTTTACCATTTGATTTTTGTGTCAATACGCGAACGGTACCACCATTGCGTAACTTTCCAAATAAAATTTCATCAGCTAATGGCTTTTTAATATATTCTTGTATAACACGCCCTAATGGGCGTGCTCCCATCTGAGAATCATATCCTTTATTGGAAAGCCATAAAGTTGCAGAAGGGCTTAATTCAAAACAAATTCCCCGATCAGCTAATTGTGCTTCAAGCTGAAAAATAAATTTTTGCACTATCTGATTGATGATTAAATGAGATAAAGGTGCAAACGGAATAATTGCATCTAACCGATTACGAAATTCTGGTGTAAATAACCGATTGATTGCTTCTATATCCTCACCATCACGATGTACTTTCCCAAATCCAATAGCTGATTTTGCCATATCTGAAGCACCCGCATTAGTCGTCATAATCAAAATAACATTGCGGAAATCAATTTTCTTACCATTATGGTCTGTTAATCTACCATAATCCATTACCTGCAATAAAATATTAAATAACTCTGGATGCGCTTTCTCAATCTCATCTAGCAATAGAACTGCGTGAGGTTTCTGATCAACGGCATCTGTAAGGAGACCTCCTTGATCAAACCCTATATAACCTGGAGGTGCTCCGATTAAACGTGCTATCGTATGCCGTTCCATATATTCTGACATATCAAAACGCAATAATTCAATGCCTAAAGATGATGCAAGCTGTTTTGCAACTTCAGTTTTTCCTACACCTGTTGGTCCTGAAAATAAATAACTTCCTATTGGTTTATCCGGTTCGCGTAAACCTGCTCGCGCCAATTTTATGGATGAAACTAAGACGGAAATTGCCTGATCTTGACCATAAACAACATGTTTGAGTTCTCTTTCAAGCTTACTCAGTATCTTCTGATCATTCCGAGAAACTGTTTTTGATGGAATTCTTGCAATTGTGGCAACAGTCGCTTCAATTTCTTTAACACCTATACTCTTCTTGCGTTGTTTTTGTGGCAAAAGCTTTTGCGCTGCGCCACTTTCATCAATAATATCAATTGCTTTGTCAGGTAACCTACGGTCAATTATATAACGTGAAGATAATTCTACAGATGCCTTCATCGCCTGATCTGTATATTTAATCTGATGAAAATCTTCAAAGTAAGGCTTCATCCCCTGCAAAATCTTAATCGCATCTGTAACAGAAGGTTCATTAATATCAATCTTCTGAAAACGACGCTCTAAAGCACGATCTTGTTCAAAGAATTTGCGATATTCTCTGTAAGTCGTCGAACCAATACATCGCATAGTTCCAGAAGATAACACAGGTTTCAAAAGATTTGCTGCATCCATATTTCCCCCTAATGTCGCTCCTGCTCCAATTAAGGTATGAATTTCATCAATAAATAAAATAGCATCTGGATACAGCTCAAACTCTTTAATAACTTGCTTTAAGCGTTCTTCAAAATCACCGCGATAACGTGTACCTGCAACAAGTCCCCCCATATCAAGAGAAAATATTGTTGCATTTGATAAAACTTCAGGCACTTGCCCATCAACAATGCGCTTTGCCAATCCTTCAATTATAGCGGTTTTTCCCACTCCAGGATCACCAACCAAAAGCGGATTGTTTTTCGACCTTCGACATAAAATCTGAATCATGCGTGAAATTTCTATTTCACGGCCAATTAATAAATCAACTTTTCCATTACGTGCTTTACAATTGAGATCAACACAATAATTCGTTAAAGCACTTGTTCCTCTTTCACCATTATCCGAAATCTGCTGATCTAATTGCTCTTCAAGTCCTTCAAGTAACATGGATAACCCATCATCACGCGTGACACCCTGTGAAATAAAACGTACAGCATCGTAGCGTGTCATTCCCATCTCTTGAAGAAAATATGCTGCATGGCTTTCACGTTCAGAAAAAATTGCAACAAGAACATTTGCCCCCGATACTTCATCTTTTCCAGCTGATTGTGCATGAATCACCGCACGTTGGATAACACGCTGGAAAAAAGCTGTAGGCTTTGTATCCTCATCAGCTCTAATCTGTTCATCTAACTCTGAGCGAAGATAATTGGTTAAGCGCTCTCGCAATTCCTCTACATCTACTTGGCAAGCCTGAATAACGGAATTTGCATCGGCATCATCTAACAGCGCAAGTAGAAGATGCTCTAGTGTTGCATATTCATGCCGTGCTTGAGTAGCAATTGTTAATGCACGATGCAAAACCTCTTCAAGACTAGGTGTAAAAGATGGCATAGCTCCTCACTTCCATTCCATTACACATTGTAACGGATGTTCATTTTGACGCGCACATTCCCTCACTTGTAATATTTTCATTTCAGCGACTTCATAAGTGTAAGTCCCACATTCTCCTATCCCATTGTGATGAACATTTAACATTATCCGCGTTGCCTCTTCGAAACTTTTTTTAAAAAAGTTCTTCAAAACGAAAACAACAAAATCCATAGGTGTGTAATCATCATTAAGCAAAAAAACTCGACATAATTTAGGTTTTTCGAGTTTTTCTCTAGCCTTAGGCATTATAACTGCACCATGCCTACCTTCATCCCAATTCTTGCCCTTTTCATTATGCATAATATGAGCTATAGAGTTTATTATGAGCATCTGTCCCATTATCGTTTTCCATGCAGTACATTTTTATTAATTTTAAATTCTTTCATAACTATTGCAATACCTGTTTGTATTAGAAAAAAATTTTCCTCTATGGTTAGACTTCAATCACTCACTCATAAAATAACTTCTGTAAACAAATTAGTAATACCATTCGTCTAAACTGCATCAATAAATTACAGAAAAGGAAGCTTTATAGAAGTTTTTGAGGATAAATGGAGAAATAGGATACTGCAAGTGTATATTAATTATCAAAAAATTATGCGCTACTGTAAAACAATAGCAATTTCTTTTGTTATGTTAGCTTTTTCTTACTGTTGGGCATCCGCCACACCTCAAGGGGCCTATCCTGATAAGTATGCGGCTATTGTTATAGATGCTACTACGGGAAAAACTTTATTTCAAGCCAATGCAACACTGAAACGTTATCCTGCTTCTTTAACAAAAATGATGACATTGTACTTACTCTTTGAAGCTATGCAGATGCGTCGTGTGACACCAAATACACCAATTCCTGTTTCACATTATGCAGCAATGCGTCCACCGACAAAAATTGGATTTAAAGCAGGCCAAACAATTTCTGCAGAATCAGCAGCTAAAGCACTCATTACAAGGTCCGCAAATGATGTTGCTGCTGCCATTGCAGAATATCTTGGAGGTAGTGAAAAAAAATTCGCTCAAATGATGACAGTAAAAGCTCGTAAACTTGGCATGAAACATACACATTTCGCAAATGCTTCAGGACTTCCGGATGTGCGCAATTATTCTACAGCACGAGATATAGCGACTTTGTCATTAGCTTTACGTAAACATTTTCCCAAACAATATAAATTGTTCAAAACAAAAAGTTTTAATTTCCGTGGACATAAAATTAACAGCCACAATAAACTTATTAAAATAATGAAAGGTGTCGATGGAATTAAAACAGGCTACACACAAATGTCAGGTTCTAATTTAGCAACTTCGATGCGTCTTGAGGGGCGCTCTATTGTCGCTGTTGTTATGGGAGGTAAATCATCTACTGCACGTGACGAGCATATGGCTAGCTTATTGAATCAATATTTGCCCAAAGCAAGCCAAATGAAAAGTGGTGAACGTTTAATAGCTTCTGTACGCTATCACTTACCCACTGGGGCCAATACTCCTATACCGACCATTAAAGCTGATTCAAGTAATTTTGACGATGAAATTTCGACTATGTTGACAGCATTTGCAGAACAACCTAAAAACTCCAATATCGCAATAACGGCTGTCAATAAGGTAATTATACCAATACCGAATCCTCAAAAAACTATACCGGCTGAGACTCATAAAATTGTAACAGTCTCTTTGTCCGAAAATGCCGGATGGGCTATCCAAATTGGTTCTCTTCCTAGTGAAGAACAAGCAAAAACTCTACTTTTAAAAGCAAAAAATACAGCTTTTTCCACTTTAAAGAACGCATCTTCACATATGCAACTGTTTGAAAAAAATGGGCAGCGTTATTACCGAGCGCGCTTTACAGGGTTTCAATCAAAAAAAGCTGCATTTGATGCTTGCTCTACATTAAAGAAAGCAAATTTTAACTGCTATACTGTAGCCTACTAAAAATTTTTGAATTCTGCGTTAAGGATAGTATTATGACAGATAATGCTTTTGCTTCATTCCATAAAAAAGAAGTTTTATTGAAGCAATCATCCCTCCTTTCATTGCGTTCTCTTCACGATGCTGCCGCAAAACTTACTGGTTTAAAATATAATTCGACTGCATTAGATACACAGTCTCTTGTTAACCTTCTCATTTGCCAAACAATGCGCAACCGTCGTCTCATAATGCCTCCTGTACGCATTCATTTACGCGTTGCGAGCCAAACTGGTAATGTGCCTATTAAAATCCGTTTAGGAGCAACAAATATTTAATTCTACAGCCCTCTCTAAAAAATTATTTTATTATTAACCATTATCTACAGCCTCAGAAAACCTTTTGATAAACATACTTTTTTCTTAAATTGTTGAATTTTCTGACAGCTTTTCCAACTATCCAATATCTTCAAGCTTTCAATAAAACATTGTTAAGGACATAAAAATACCCAATATTTTTCCACTTTTGGATTTAATATAAAAAATTATCCTTGATATCTTTCTGGAAAAAATGAATAGCTTCATTAGATGAAAGCTTATCATTTGGTGGGATTATTGTAAAAGTTCAATAAAGAAAATCCCTCTTAATAACGCTCCCTATACAACATAAACGCTGTAAAAAAAAACAATCTCACTTCTCTTACTTGTATTTATGTCAACAGGCACAGAAAATTGGAAAATACAAATACTATCGATGAAAAAACGTAAATAAATTATCAGATTAAATATTATGATAACGATTTCCATAAGATTTTAATTTATAATTATAATTTATTTTTTGCATATTGAACAAGAGATTTTCGTAAAATACTCTTATTTTACTTCTTATATTGAATCAGTCAAAATCGCTCGCTTGCTCATCACGAGCAAAATTGACATATAAAGCATTTACAAAAGGAATCAAAGTATCCCTTATGAATCATTTCAAGTACTAGGATCTTTTGTAATATTGAAAGTTGAAAAAAAGGATGATAGTGCTGGTTTTCTCCCTTTATAAATAAAGATGCTAATACTCTATAGATTTTATACCATTCATGGAAAACTTACATTATATTATTCATATGCAAGATACTGATTTATAAAGATAATTAATTATTTTGTTTGTTAGATGAGAATCTCGAATATCGTAAGATTCTCTCATTTAAAATCTGTTTATGTTGAATCAATCAAAACCGTCTCTTGCATGTTATGAGCGAGATTAGTGTGTAGCGTGAAACTGTCCCAAAAAGACTAAAAATGCCTATAATGAACCGTTTCAAATGCCAAGTGCTTTAGTCCCCCTGTACAGAGGGGGGCTCTGGTAAAGTGTGTAACCATGCCAGCGTACTTCTTTTTATTAAGCATAAAGATAGAGACAGCTCAATGGATTTACCGTTATATCATTCACAGGTGCCATCGCGAAATGAGCTTGGGGGGAGGCCTGAGAGATATTTTTTTAAAACGAACTCACGAACGCGTAACACAACAATGTTCTATTGTGTGCATTCTATTCTCATGAGAATTTTTATAAATATTTCTTAATGTATACGTTATTATTTATTTTAATTTTTTTGTCGGTACAAAATTTATAAATAAAAAAGATATTTCCAATATATCTCTTAATTATTGTAAATTAGTGTTTTTTTTTCAAGGCATTTTTTACCATACTAGGTAGAAAAAAACTTCACTTTTAAAAAATTAAAACCTTTAAAATTCTACTTTCTTCATCATAATTATTCAGACTTAAAACAAATTTTCCTTGGATACTCAGGCATAATCTTCCATTACTTAAAAGATATATGGCTATGGAAACTTTTTAAAGCCATAAAACCCAGCTAAAAATAATGGCAGATTGATCACTAATTTTACTTTACGCTTTCTTATTTTTTCCAAATTACACTTTTTCCCCACTTTAGAGACAAATCAAACAGATGTACAACACTCTCCCCTCCAAGCTTGCATGAAAAAGCTATTATTCGTTAAGAAAACACTGAATCATCTCAGATTTATTTCAAACTACTGCTGCATTAAAGTGGAATTTTGATTTATAAGGAACAAAAAACATAAGCTTTATTAGGAAATACGATCTCTCTCCAAAAAGTCCAGTTATGGATTGAAAAATGTTCCAGCTCTTAACAAGATATCGCATTGACTGCAAGACCACCTTTACTTGTCTCTTTATAGCGTTCACTCATATCATGACCAGTCTGGCGCATTGTTTCTATACAAGCATCAAGAGAAACAAAATGATCTCCATTACCATATAATGCAAGAGAAGAAGCCGTTACCGCCTTAACAGCTCCCATTGCATTACGCTCAATACAAGGCACTTGTACAAGACCTGCAACAGGATCACATGTCATTCCCAAGTGATGTTCAAGCGCAATTTCTGCCGCATTTTCAATTTGAGCTGGTGTTCCACCTAACGCTGCGGTCAACCCTGCTGCGGCCATTGAAGATGCCGTTCCAACTTCACCTTGACACCCAACTTCTGCACCAGAAATAGAGGCATTATGTTTGATAACACCGCCTATAGCTGCTGCAGTTAATAGAAAATTATGTATTCCCTCTCGATCTGAATCATCATTAAACTGAAGATAATAACGCAAAACGGCTGGGACGACACCGGCTGCTCCATTTGTTGGTGCTGTAACAACACGACCACCCGCTGCATTTTCCTCATTGACTGCTATAGCATATACCGAAAGCCAATCATTTGCCCAAAGTGGATAATTGTAATTTTTCTTTTGTTTTTCCAAAAGCGTTTCATGCAGCTTTTTAGCGCGCCTTAGAACACGCAATCCACCAGGCAACTCACCTTCTTGTGAAAGACCTCTATCAATGCAATTTGTCATCGCTGAAAAAATTTCATCAAGCCCTACATCAAGAGAAAAACGCTCTATCTTTGTTTCTTCATTTAAGCGCTTCATTTCAGCAATTGAAAGTCCTGATTTTTCTGCCATTGATAACATTGTACAAGCAGAATCGAATGGATATGGTACCTCAAATGCTTCTGGTTGTATATTATCATTCATATGGCTTAATTCATCCTCAGTCACAACAAAGCCACCACCGATAGAATAATAAATCTGCCGCAACAGAACATTCCCATCAGTATCAAGTCCTTCAAAGGCTAGTCCATTTGTATGTCCAGGGAGGATTTGCTTTCGTTCAAAAATAAGATCACGTTGCACATCAAACTGATAAGCGGGATGACCTTCTGGTTGCACTTTTTTTTCACGTATAACTTTTTCTAACAAAAACCCCATGCTATCAGGATCAACAGTAGAAGCTTTTTCTCCTAAAAGTCCTAATATGATAGCTCTATCTGTTGCATGACCAATACCCGTGAAAGCTAAAGAACCATAAAGATAAACACGTATACGAGAAACTTGAACATCAGACGACTGAGAAAAATCTCCTATCTTTTGCAAAAACATATTAGCAGCAGTCATTGGTCCCATCGTATGTGAGCTAGAAGGACCAATCCCAATTTTAAAAAGTTCAAAAACAGATAGAAACACGTATCACCTTAAACTATAGTACAGCTTGAGCATATATGCTTTTTCATAACGTTTCTTCCGTTTAAAATCAAATTGCGAGATAAACTAAAAAAATGACAACAATAAACACGAATGTCGCTCGTCTTGCTACCACCCAACACTTTCTTTCTATAGTGTTTTCCATTAGCCAACCTTTAAAACGGACAATGCCCCTAGAGTCACCACTCCCAATGTTCCAAACGTAGTAAAATAAGTGTTAATATGCAATATTAAAATTCAATAAGGATGAGAAATCTTATCGGAAATATTTTTCATAATGCACTAAGTTCTTCAAAACATATGCTTAATTGTATAAAATATTTTATGGGTATGTTTCAATGAAACGTACAAATTTTTCTAACGATTCTCGTTCTGTCTCAAAATTGTTTTCTGGAGCACTCATATCGCGATAACCAAGTGCCATACCACAGATAATATGGCGATCAGAAGGAATAGATAAAAGCGTACGAATCTGTTTATGATAATCAGCAAAAGCAGCTTGAGGACAGGTATCTAATCCAAATCCACGTGCAGCTAACATAATGGTCTGCATAAACATACCCAAATCAAGCCAACTCCCCATTTCCATGTCGTGATCCATTGTAAATAAGAGTCCTACAGGTGCATCAAAAAATAAAAAATTTCGCGCCTTTTGATGAAGTATTTTTTCTTCATCACCTTTTTGAATTCCAAGACTCTGATAAAGATCCAAACCAACTTTTCGACGCCTTGAAATATAGGGCTCACGCCACTGACGTGGATAATAACTATATTCACGCTCTCCTTTTACACCTGAAAGCACAAGTTGTGAAAGCTCTTGCCCTACTTTCTGTAATACACTTCCTGTAAGCACAATTACTTGCCATGGCTGAATATTTGTTCCAGATGGTGCACGTGCTGCAAGTTTTAAGATTTCTTTGATTGTTTCCAAACTAACTGGCTGATCAGTAAAAGCGCGAATTGACTTTCGTGACAATATAGATTGAAAAACACTCATAGGAGAAACTGTCATTGTTTTTACTTTCTTTATGAAAAATAGTTTTTTCTTATCAAGAATAATATACTGCGAAAATACCTTTGCAGCTTTTTCAAACACTCTATTTCTTTAAATGACTTACACATTTCACGCAGTGGTAAATATTCCCCTTAGAGACGGTATAATCTATCTCTTTTAAGAGAAAGAAATTAGTCTAAAAGAAGACAAAATAAATTTATAATCAATGACTACCCCCCAACTCCGCTAAGCTCTCAAAAAAAACTCTCTTCAATTCGTTCTAAATCCTGTAGAAGATCATCAACATCATGCTGCATCTGCTTTAAATCAGTTTGTTTTTTATGAATTCCTGCAATTAATTTCTTAAGCTTTTTCTCATCATCAGGTGGTTTTCCAACCATTGTCAACATATCAGATATTTCAGACAACGAAAATTTTACTCTGTTAGCATACAGGATTTGTTTTAACTTATGACGATCCGTTTATGTATAAAGCCGTGTACTTCCACACCGAAAAGGGATAAGAAGTCCCTCTTCTTCATAGCAAAGTTCGAGCTATTATTGAAAACTCACGTGTTAATTTTCCAATTGAATAATATTCGTACATTTTATTATTCTGTCTGCATAGATCACATTGTTATAAGAAATATGTCTATTTTTTATAAAACTTAGTGAGCACCTTAATCTCTACTTTTCTGCATTCTAATTTAGAAGAAAATACATTCACAAACATTGTATAGTAGAGAATCAATTATTTTTTAGATTATAGAAAAGACTCTTGATCTTTCATCATAAGTCCTTTTAAATTTTTATAGAAGATATCAATCAAAAATTTTCCTAAAGTTCAAAATCAATCTTATTTGATTTGTAGATAATCAACTCTTTTCCTTGAATATGATTTTTGAGTTTCACATATTTTGGAAAAATTCTATACTGCTTTTAGAAATTAAGAAACTTTAAAATAAAGTAACAAAAAAGATAAGCATCATTACAAAATAATAAGCTACTAAAGATGTTTAAAATAACTATCGCCTTATAATTTTTGATATTTTTCAAGAAAATATACAACTTCTGCATTTCGAAATAAAAAACGTCTGAACTTTCTATTCAGACGTTTTTATATTATGTGGTGTTGTATTTAAATTATTCAGTAACGGCCCCGGTTGTCATATTTGTCAACATAGCCTTAGCCACTTCGTTATTACTAGACTTACGCTGCTCATCTACAATCAAATCATCACGAACTGCAGCAATACGACGGATTTGAGAAATTGTACCACCCGTACCTGCTGGAATAAGACGACCGACAATAACGTTCTCTTTAAGTCCTTGCAAAGTATCAATTTTACCAGAAACTGCTGCTTCAGTAAGAACACGTGTTGTTTCCTGAAACGATGCCGCCGAAATGAAAGAAGGTGTTTGAAGAGAAGCTTTTGTAATTCCAAGAAGAATGGGATTACCAGATGCAGGTTTCTTCCCTTCTGCAATCAAATTATCATTGATTTCATCAAGTTCAATACGATCAACATTATCACCTGGAATATAACCAGAATCTCCAGATTCAGTAATTTCAACTTTTTGCAACATTTGACGAACAATCACTTCAATGTGCTTATCATTAATAAGAACTCCCTGCAGACGATAAACCTCCTGAATCTCATTAACAAGATAAGATGCCAAAGCTTCAACCCCCTTAATCGCCAAGATGTCATGAGGTGCTGGATTACCATCAAGGATATAATCTCCCTTTTCAATTTGATCGCCTTCTTGGAAGTGGAACAACTTACCTTTTGGAATCAAGTATTCTACTGCCTCAAGAGTTTCATCATTTGGTTCAATAATGATACGACGTTTATTCTTATAACCACGGCCAAATCGAATTGTACCACTAACTTCAGCAATAATCGCATGATCCTTTGGACGACGCGCTTCAAAAAGCTCAGCCACACGAGGAAGACCACCCGTAATATCTTTCGTCTTGGCACTTTCCATTGGCAAACGAGCAATAACATCACCAGCCTTAACATGAGCACCAAGCTCAACAGAAAGAATAGTTTCCACTGACATCATATAACGGGCTTCACCTCCCTTATACAATTTAGCAATGGATTCACCTTCTTTATCCGTGTGAATAATAATAGCTGGTTTAAGATCCGCACCACGTGGATTAGCGCGCCAATCAATCACCAAACGCTTCGTAATACCCGTAGATTCATCAGCTGTTTCAGTGACAGATAAACCATCAATCATATCTTCAAAACCCACATAGCCTTCAACTTCCGTTAAAATTGGACGTGTATAAGGATCCCATTCTGCTATACGTTGGCCACGTTTAACCACATCACCATCATCAACAAAAATATGAGCACCATAGCTAACACGATGTACAACGCGCTCTTTTCCTAACTCATCCTTGATAAGGATAGCCATATTACGCCCCATAACAACCAAATGGCCTTCAGAGTTACGAACTACATTACGATTACGAATCTCCACCTTACCTTCATAAGATGCCTCTAAATACGATGAATCAACAACCTGCGCAGTTCCTCCTAAGTGAAAAGTACGCATAGTAAGCTGTGTTCCCGGCTCACCAATGGATTGAGCAGCAATAACACCAACCGCTTCTCCCTGATTAACAGGTGTTCCACGCGCCAAATCACGACCATAGCATTTTGCACAAACACCAAGACGTGTTTCACATGTTAATGCAGAACGAATTTGAACAGATTGAATCCCAGCTGCTTCAATCTTCGCGACATCAGCTTCCTCAATCATTGCTCCACCTTCAAGGATAACCTCTCCAGAGACAGGATGTAGAATATCAACAAGCGCTGTACGACCAAGAATTCTTTGCCCAAGGGAGGCAACAATTTGTCCTGCATCAACAATCGGCTGCATGGTAAGCCCTTTTGCGGTACCACAATCAACTGCTGAAATAATAGCATCCTGTGCAACATCAACAAGACGCCGTGTTAAATAACCAGAGTTCGCCGTCTTTAACGCAGTATCAGCAAGTCCTTTACGTGCACCATGCGTGGAATTGAAGTATTCATTAACAGTTAGACCTTCTTTAAAATTTGAAATAATGGGTGTTTCAATAATTTCACCCGATGGTTTTGCCATTAATCCACGCATACCGGCCAATTGTCTCATCTGGTTAGCAGAACCACGAGCACCAGAGTGCGACATCATATAGATAGAATTCATCGGCCGTTGACGACCTGTTTTAGGATCAAAATCCACAGCTTGAATACGTTTCATCATTTCATCTGCGACGCGATCTGTACATTTACCCCAAGCATCTACAACCTTATTGTATTTTTCACCTTGTGTAATCAAACCATCATTATATTGCTGTTCGTACTCCTTAGCCAAAGCTTCTGTTTCTGCGACTAAACGCGACTTACTATCAGGAATAACCATATCGTCCTTACCGAATGAAATTCCTGCACGACAAGCATAAGAAAAGCCAAGCTGCATAATACGGTCACAAAAAATAACCGTCTCTTTTTGTCCACAGTGCCGATAAACATGATCAATCATTTTAGAAATGTTCTTTTTCGTCATCTCTTGATTGACAATATCAAATGAGATATCCGCACTTTTTGGCAAAAGCTCACCGATAATCAAACGACCAGGTGTCGTATCATAAAGTTTAGAGACTTCTTTTCCATCCTTCCCCATATTCTTAACACGGCCTTTAATCTTCGTATGAAGCGTTATAACCTTATTTTCCAAGGCATAATGAAGCTCACCTATATCAGAAAAGGCCATTCCTTCACCTGGTTCTTTTTCAGAAACAATTGAAAGATAATAAAGACCAAGAACCATATCCTGTGAGGGAACAATAATGGGAGCACCATTGGCCGGATGAAGAATATTATTGGTGGACATCATCAAAACACGGGCTTCAAGTTGTGCTTCAAGAGAAAGCGGCACGTGAACCGCCATCTGATCACCATCAAAATCTGCATTAAAAGCAGTACACACCAGTGGATGAAGTTGAATAGCTTTGCCTTCAATTAAGATAGGTTCAAAAGCCTGAATCCCCAAACGGTGCAATGTTGGCGCGCGGTTGAGTAAAACAGGGTGTTCACGAATAACCTCATCCAAGATATCCCAAACTTCTGGATGTTCTTTTTCAACAAGCTTCTTTGCCTGCTTTACCGTTGATGAATAGCCTTTTGCATCAAGCCGCGCATAAATAAAAGGCTTAAATAATTCAAGAGCCATTTTTTTGGGAAGACCACATTGATGCAATTTTAATTCAGGACCCGTCACGATAACAGAACGCCCCGAGTAATCAACACGCTTCCCAAGTAAGTTCTGACGAAAACGTCCTTGCTTGCCCTTCAACATATCTGATAAAGACTTAAGAGGACGTTTATTGGCTCCAGTAATCACACGCCCACGCCGTCCATTATCAAACAATGCATCAACAGCTTCTTGTACCATACGCTTTTCATTGCGTACGATAATTCCAGGAGCTCGCAATTCAATCAGCCGCTTCAAGCGGTTATTACGATTAATAACACGCCGATAAAGATCATTCAGATCTGATGTCGCAAAACGCCCACCATCAAGCGGAACCAATGGACGCAAATCCGGTGGAATAACCGGAATTGTTTTCATAATCATCCACTCTGGCTTATTTCCAGATTCAAGAAAATTTTCAACGATTTTAAGTCGTTTAATCAATTTTTTCTGCTTTAACTCTGAAGTTGTTTCAGCTAATTCAAGACGCAAATCATTAGCGATTTTATCTAACTCCATACTAGCTAAAAGCTCGTAAATAGCTTCAGCGCCAATCATAGCTGTAAACTGATCTTCTCCAAATTCATCAATAGCAAGCATATATTCTTCTTCAGAAAGAAGCTGATGGAGCTTAAGAGATGTTAACCCTGGTTCGGTTACAATATAATTCTCAAAATAAAGAACCCGTTCAATATCTTTTAAAGTTAAATCTAAAAGTGTAGAAATACGACCTGGTAATGATTTAAGAAACCATATATGCGCAACGGGTGCCGCAAGTTCAATATGCCCCATACGCTCACGACGTACGCGCGAAAGAGTAACCTCTACACCACATTTTTCACAAATAATGCCCTTATACTTCATGCGTTTATATTTGCCACATAGACATTCATAGTCCTTAATAGGGCCAAATATACGTGCACAAAAAAGACCATCACGTTCTGGTTTAAAAGTCCGATAATTAATAGTCTCAGGCTTCTTAATCTCACCATACGACCAGGACAAAATTTTCTCAGGACTCGCAATAGAAATACGAATAGAGTCAAATGTCTGCGCTGGCGCTTGAGGATTGAAAAGATTCATGACCTCGTGGTTCATGCTGTTCTCCTTCAAAGATTCTTAGAACCTGTTGTAATATCTCATTTATTTTATAACAGATCTTCTTTAAAATACATTTACTTTTAAAAATGACCTGTATAGCCTTAATAAGGTTATTGAGCCTCTTAAAGTAATAAGAGCGCAGCCCTTTTCTAGTGCGCTCCTTGAATTATTATTCTGCCGTATCAGACAATGCCCGCTGTGCAATAAGTTCACGCGCATCATCAAGCTCCACATTAAGAGCAAGTGAGCGCATTTCTTTTACCAACACATTAAAGCTTTCGGGTATACCTGCCTCAAATGTATCATCACCACGCACAATTGCCTCATAGACTTTTGTTCGACCAGCCACATCATCTGATTTTACTGTTAGCATCTCCTGCAAAGTGTATGCAGCACCATAAGCTTCAAGCGCCCATACCTCCATTTCACCAAAACGCTGACCACCAAATTGTGCCTTACCTCCTAATGGCTGCTGCGTAACAAGTGAATAGGGACCAATAGAACGCGCATGAATCTTATCATCAACAAGGTGATGCAATTTCAACATGTAAATATATCCCACCGTTACTGGACGATCAAAAGGCTCCCCAGTACGACCATCATAAAGCGTAACCTGCCCTGAACTATCTAAGCCTGCGTCTTCCAGCATCATGTTAATATCAGACTCATGTGCTCCATCAAAAACAGGCGTTGCAATTGAAACCCCTTTCTTCATCTGCAATGCCAATTTGTAAAGGCTTTCATTATCATACTGACGAACTGGTTCATTATGATTATCATCAGGCATAAGATTTTCAATACGCTGACGCAACGGCAATATATCCCCAGTCTCTTGATATAACTCTAACAAAGCACCAATCTTCTTGCCCATCCCCGCACATGCCCAACCAAGATGCGTTTCAAGAATTTGTCCAACATTCATACGACTAGGCACACCCAGCGGATTCAAGACGATATCAGCATGGGTCCCATCTTCAAGAAATGGCATATCCTCTACGGGAAGAATACGTGAAACAACACCCTTATTCCCGTGACGTCCCGCCATCTTGTCACCTGGTTGGATTTTGCGCTTCACAGCCACAAAAACTTTCACCATTTTCATGACACCAGGAGGCATTTCATCACCTCTTTGGACCTTTTCAACCTTATCCATAAAGCGACGTTGTAATGCTTCTTTTGATTCATCATATTGCTTGCGCAAAGCTTCAATTTCATTTTGAAGCTTTTCATCCTCAACAGCAAATTGCCACCACTGGGATCGCGGATAATGCCCCATTACTGTACTATCAAGCTTTTTACTACCCGAAAAGCCTTTCGGACCTTCTACAGCAACTTTACCTGTCAACATATCGGTGAGGCGCGCATAAACATTGCGATCAAGAATAGACTGTTCATCATCACGGTCTTTTGCTAAACGCTCAATTTCTTCACGCTCAATTGCCATCGCACGTTCATCTTTTTCCACGCCATGGCGATTAAAAACGCGAACTTCAACAACAGTACCAAAAGTCCCAGGAGGCATACGCATAGAAGTATCACGAACATCGGATGCCTTTTCCCCAAAAATTGCACGCAGAAGCTTTTCTTCCGGCGTCATGGGACTTTCACCTTTCGGGGTAATCTTTCCAACTAAAATATCACCTGGTTGAACTTCAGCACCAATATAAATAATGCCAGCTTCATCAAGATTTCTTAACGCTTCTTCCGCAACATTAGGAATGTCGCGCGTAATTTCCTCAGGTCCAAGTTTTGTATCGCGTGCCGCAACTTCAAATTCCTCGATATGAATTGAAGTAAACACATCATCAGCAACAATGCGCTCGGATAACAAAATAGAATCTTCATAATTGTATCCATTCCAAGGCATAAAGGCTACGAGAACATTCCGCCCAAGAGCCAAATCACCAAGATCCGTGGATGGACCATCTGCAATGATATCACCTTTCTCTACCCTATCACCGACATGTACAAGAGGACGCTGATTAATACAAGTGGACTGATTAGAACGCTGAAATTTCTGTAAGCGGTAAATATCAACGCCTGATTTTGAAGGATCTAAATCTTCTGTTGCACGGATAACAATACGGGTAGCATCGACTTGATCAACAACACCACTACGTTTTGCACTCACAGCAGCTCCTGAATCGCGCGCAACAATAGATTCCATTCCCGTCCCAACAAATGGCGCTTCAGCGCGTACAAGAGGAACTGCTTGACGCTGCATGTTCGATCCCATAAGCGCACGATTCGCATCATCATTTTCCAAAAAAGGAATAAGCGCTGCTGCAACTGAAACCAACTGTTTTGGTGAAACATCCATCAAATCAACATGATCACGCGGCGCCATTAAAACTTCACCAGCATGACGGCAAACAACAAACTCTTCTATAAAACGACCTTCGTTATCTAATGAAGAATTAGCCTGAGCGACATAATGCTTTGCTTCTTCCATCGCTGAAAGATAAATAACTTCTTTTGTGACTTTTCCATCAATAATTTTTCGATATGGGCTTTCAATAAAGCCATATTTGTTAACTCGCGCAAATGTTGCTAAGGAGTTAATCAGACCAATATTGGGGCCTTCTGGTGTTTCAATCGGACAAATACGACCATAATGCGTAGGATGTACGTCACGGACTTCAAAACCCGCACGTTCACGAGTCAAACCACCTGGACCAAGAGCAGAAAGACGGCGCTTATGGGTAATTTCTGACAATGGATTGGTTTGATCCATAAACTGCGACAATTGTGAAGACCCAAAAAATTCACGGACTGCTGCTGCCGCAGGCTTTGCATTGATCAAATCCTGTGGCATAACTGTATCAATTTCAACCGATGACATACGCTCTTTTATCGCACGTTCCATACGAAGAAGACCAATGCGATATTGATTTTCCATCAACTCCCCGACGGAACGAACGCGACGGTTGCCAAGATTATCAATATCATCAATTTCACCACGTCCATCACGCAATTCAACCAACATCTTAACAACAGCAAGAATATCCTCTTGGCGTAAAATGCGAACTGTGTCTGGACAATCAAGATCCATACGTAAATTCATCTTAACACGCCCGACAGCTGAAAGATCATAACGCTCTGGATCAAAAAACAATGAATGGAACATTGCTTCTGCTGTATCGATTGTTGGAGGTTCACCTGGACGCATCACCCGGTAAATATCAAATAACGCATCCTGCCGACTTTCATTTTTATCCACCTTCAAAGTATTGCGGATGTAAGCGCCAATATTCATGTGATCAATATCAAGAATATTGACTTGATCAGCACTAACATCGAGCAGAACTTTTAATACTTTTTCGTCAATTTCATCACCAGCTTCAAGGTAGATTTCACCTGTTTCGTAATTGACGATATCTTCGGCTAGATAACAACCTAATAAATCATCTTCACTAACTTTAACCGCTTTAAGTCCTTTTTCTACCAAAGACTTCGCAGTACGAACTGTTAATTTTTTACCAGCCTCCGCAACGACTTCACCACTATCTGCATCTATAAGGTCAGAAATGAGCTTCATTCCTTTAAAGCGATCCACAGAATAAGGAACTCGCCATCCTTCTCCATCACGCTCATAAGTCACTTTATCATAAAACGTCGATAAAATATCCGACGCATCCATACCTAATGCCATCAAAAGACTAGTAACAGGAATCTTGCGCCGTCGATCAATACGCGCATAAATGATGTCCTTAGCATCAAACTCAATATCAAGCCAAGAACCACGATACGGAATAACACGAGCAGCAAAAAGAAGCTTTCCTGATGAATGGGACTTTCCTTTATCATGGTCAAAAAAGACACCAGGAGAACGATGCATCTGAGAAACAATAACACGCTCCGTACCATTAACAATAAAGGTACCATTCGTCGTCATTAAAGGCATATCGCCCATATAAACGCCTTGCTCTTTAATGTCTTTGATATCTTTGGAGCCAGTATCCTCATCAACATCAAAAACAATCAAACGCAATATGACCTTTAATGGGGCAGCATAAGTTAAATCACGTTGACGGCACTCTTCAACATCAAATTTTGGTAAATCAAATTCATAACCTACAAACTCAAGCATAGCTGTACCGGAAAAATCTGAAATAGGAAAAACCGATTTAAAAACAGCTTGCAAACCTTCATCTGGTCGCCCACCTTTCGGTTCCTCAACCATGAGAAATTGATCGTATGAGGCTTTTTGAACCTCAATAAGATTCGGCATTTCTGCTACTTCAGGAATCTTACCAAAAAATTTCCGTACGCGCTTACGACCATTGAATTGAGACATCATTGCGTGAGTCTGAGCCATCGTCGCTCCTTGATCTTTACTCTTCAAGGTAGACCAACCTTGAAAGCCTTATACCATTAACCTGCATATGCAGACCAGTTCACTTGACACTCAATAATGAGCATCATTAACTTTCCCCACCAACATAAGCCATTTATCTCTTTGACTCTATGATGAAGGGGTAAGTAATCCAAACCTATCCCATTCCTGTTACGAAACCATTGGGAAAAGTTTTTTACTCATTATTTTCCCTCTTTGTATTAAGAGAAAGAAAATCGGCGAACATAAATGCCCGCCGATAAAATTAAATTTACTTAAGTTCCACCTTAGCACCGGCAGCTTCAAGTTGAGATTTAATTTTTTCTGCTTCTTCTTTAGAAGCAGCCTCTTTAATAGGCTTAGGTGCACCTTCAACCAGATCTTTAGCTTCTTTAAGACCAAGTCCAGTAAGAGCACGAACTTCCTTAATAACATTAATTTTTTGTGCGCCACCTTCAACAAGAATAACATCAAATTCTGTTTTTTCTTCAGCAGCTGGAGCAGCAGCACCAGCAACAGCAGCGACAGCTACAGGAGCAGCAGCCGAAACTCCCCACTTTTCTTCAAGTAACTTAGAAAGCTCAGCGGCTTCCAAAAGGGTTAGATTAGAAAGGTCTTCTACGATCTTCTCTAGATCAGCCATTTTTAAATTCCTTCAATTAAAAGATTTGAACCATTATTAAATCTTATTCAAAAAAACAGAAAAGCATTAAAGCTCTTCCATAAACGTGAATACAAACAGCCTTAAGCCGCCTTATCCTCCTGAGCATATGCTCCAATGACACGTGCAACCTGACCAGCAGGGGCATTAACAACCTGTGCAATACGGGTCGCAGGGGTAGAAATCATACCCACAAGTTTTGCACGCAACTCGTTTAATGAAGGCAATGAAGCCAATGACTTCACAGCATCTACAGTTAAACTTGTTGCACCCATTGAACCGCCAAGTATGACAAATTTGTCATTGCTTTTCGCAAAATCAACAGCAACTTTCGGTGCTGTGATTGGATCTTCTGAATAAGCAATAAGTGTTTGTCCAGTAAACAAACCCACTATCGATTCAGATTCCGTGCCCTGAAGAGCGATTTTAGCAAGACGGTTTTTGGCGACCTTAACGGCACCGCCAGCTTCACCCATTTTCGAACGCAGATCATTCATCTGTGAAACTGTCAGACCGGAATAATGTGCAACAACAACAGAACCAGACTTCCGAAAAGCCTCGTTAAGCCATGTAACAAATTCGCGTTTTTCCGCTCTATTCACTGTCTCTCTCCATTTAACAGATTTGCTTAAAACAAACCTGTTGGTTACCTTTGATAACATAAAATACTTCATGTCACCGATGAGGATCCTGTCCCCTTTTTCACGCACAGCGTTCAAAGGCAACCTTGGCTCAAACCCTTTAAGTCTTTTAACTCTCAGTTTTTACCCCAGTCTCATGCAGGTTTTTTTGATTAAGATACTTAAAAGCATCACCTACAATCTCGGACAGGATATTCCGGAATTTCTCCCGGTACAACCTAAGCCCTATAAAGCTTAGATAGCGAGCTGATCAAAATCAGCATTTTAAATACAATTTTGATATTCCCATACCCCAAAACAAAATTATAAATCAGCTTATACTAGCTCTGAACGAACCGTTGCTGGATCAACTTTAACACCAATTCCCATAGTCGACGAAACAGCAACGCGCTTAATATACTCACCTTTTGCACCTTGCGGTTTGGCTTTAATAACTGCACTTGCAAAGGCTTTTATATTTTCTACGATTTTTTCAACACCAAAAGAAGCCTTACCAATACCAGCATGCACAATACCAGCTTTTTCCACACGAAACTCAACAGCACCACCTTTAGAAGCTTTGACAGCACCGGCGACATCAAGTGTTACAGTACCAACTTTCGGATTCGGCATCAAACTCCGTGGACCAAGAATCTTACCAAGACGACCAACAAGAGGCATCATGTCTGGCGTTGCAATACAACGATCAAAATCTATAGTCCCTCTATTAACGCTTTCAAATAAATCTTCGGCACCCACAATATCAGCTCCTGCCGCCTTAGCTTCCTCAGCCTTATCCCCACGAGCAAAAACGGCAACACGAATATTTCTCCCTGTTCCATTAGGCAAATAAGCAACGCCTCGAACCATTTGATCAGCATGACGAGGATCAACACCCAAGTTCATTGAAATTTCGATTGTTTCATCAAACTTAGCAACGGCACGCTCCTTAACCATTGAAACGGCATCTTTTAAAGCGTAGAGTTCATTAAAATCAATATCTTTTCGGATATTTTTTATTCTTTTTGCTACTTTTGCCATAATATTAGCCCACCACTTCCAAGCCCATCGAGCGAGCAGAACCTTCAACCATACGCATTGCTGCCTCAATGTCATTCGCATTAAGATCTTTCATCTTTGATTCCGCAATCGAACGAATTTTATCGCGAGAAATGCTTCCTACAGACACTTTACCAGGCTCTTTTGAGCCAGATTTCAGGTTTGCTTCCTTCTTTAAAAAGAATGATACAGGAGGCGTCTTGAGAGAAAAGGTGAAAGACTTATCTTGGTAATACGTAATAACAACTGGAATCGGTGCCCCCTTTTCCATTTCTTGTGTCGCTGCATTAAACGCCTTACAAAATTCCATGATATTAATACCACGCTGCCCAAGAGCTGGACCAATTGGTGGAGATGGAGTAGCAGCTCCTGCAGGAACCTGCAACTTAAGCTGACCTATACTTTTTTTTGCCATAACAATCTGCCTTTAATTTCACTGGTATACTGACAATTCATCTTGCCCGTTACCCGCTTGCAGTCACGTGGTTCGGATCATTAAGCCGACAAAAGCTATAAATCACCTCCCACTCCTTCCTTAAAGTAATTAAAACTACTCTAAGTTTAATCAGAGTTTTTCAACCTGACCAAATTCCAAATCAACAGGCGTAGGACGCCCAAAAATAAGCACTTCAACCTTAAGACGAGAGCGCTCTTCTTCAACCTCTTGAACAATTCCATTAAACGAAACAAAAGGACCATCAGCAACGCGAACTTGCTCTCCAACCTCAAACAATACAGAGGACTTTGGAGACTCAACCCTTTCCTGAACTTGTTTGAGAATTTGTTCAACCTCTCGATCAGAAATAGGAACAGGACGCGCATCCGACCCTAAAAAACCTGTCACTTTAGGCGTATTCTTAATAAGATGATAAACTTCATCTGTTAACTCAGCACGAACAAGAACATAACCAGGAAAAAATTTTCGCTCAGTATCAACTTTGCGTCCACGACGAACCTCTACAACACGCTCTGTTGGAACAAAAATCTTTTCAAAAAGATGATCAAGTCCCTTTTGCTTTGCCTCCTTATCAATAGCTTCCGCTACTTTCTTTTCAAAATTTGAATATGCCTGAACAATATACCAACGAGCTGCCACAGTCACACTTCCTTACATTCTCAACTAAAAAGATATTTCAGAAGATCAATAACCCGCCAAACACCAAAATGCATAACCTGATCCACAATAAAAAAGAAAGCTGAAGCCAATGCAGTTACCAACAAAACCATAATAGTAGAAATAACCGTCTCACGACGTGTAGGCCATTTCACTTTAATTGTTTCTGCATAAACCTGCTTCAAAAAGGTAATCGGATTGGTTTTAGATGCCATCGTCACACTATACTCTCTCTAGTCCTATTGTGTTTTATAGAACAAAATAAACAGGAAAAAATGCAAAAGCCAACTTTCAGACTTATGCAATTTCCTTACTTTCTATTCAATACCGTTTCACACACAAAAAAACAAGCCCCATATCAAAAAAAGCGAAAAAGGCAGCAAAATCCACTCCCTTATATGTAAAATCCCTCTTTGGCAGGGGCAGCAGGACTTGAACCCGCGACCTGCGGTTTTGGAGACCGCCGCTCTACCAACTGAGCTATACCCCTAACTCTCAAAACTAAAACACTTTTAACACCCCTTTAACAAGCATTATTTATTCAATGATCTTAGAGACGATACCGGCACCAACAGTACGACCACCTTCACGAATAGCAAAAC